>JAVBUK010000090.1:0-4298 GCA_031555345.1 Xanthobacteraceae bacterium
TCAGCCGCGGGTCATCGTCCCGTCCCAGGTCGAGACCTTGGCGGGGATCGCCTTGGTGGTGAACCAGGTCGAGGTGACGTTCTTGGTCTCGGTGTAGAAGATGAAGCCGTCGCGGCCCATGCAGTGCAGGTCGCCGAAGAACGACTGCTTGTGACCGGTGAAGCCGAAGATGCCGAGCGGAACCGGGATGCCGACGTTGATCCCGACCATGCCGCCGTCGGTCCGGTAGGCGAACTCGCGGGCATAGTGGCCGCTTTCGGTGTAGATCACCGAACCGTTGGCGAAGCGGCTGGCGTTCATGATCTTCAGGCCTTCTTCGAACGAGTCGACGCGCTTGACGCACAGGACCGGACCGAAGATCTCCTCGCGGCCGCACGACATCTCCTCGGTCACGTGGTCGAGGATGGTCGGACCGACGAAGAAGCCCTGGTCGCAGCCCGCGGCGACCGTCGGGTTGCGGCCGTCGAGGACCAGCCTGGCGCCCTCCTTGATCGCCGTGTCGATCCAGCCGAGCACGAACTTCCGGTGGCCCTCGTTGACCACCGGCCCGAGGTCGGTGTCCTTGTCGTAGGCCCGCCCGAGCTTCATCGACTTGGCGAGGGCCACCAGCCGGTCGATCAGCGCGTCGGCGATCTTGTTTTCCACCACGATCACCGGCAGCGCCATGCAGCGCTCGCCGGCGCAGCCGCAGAACGAGTTGATGATGCCCTGGGCGGTGCGCTCCAGCACCGCGTCGGCGAGCACCAGCGCGTGGTTCTTGGCCTCGGTCAGGGCCTGCACGCGCTTGCCGTTCGCCGCCGCGGTCGCGTAGACGTGGGCGCCGACGCTGGTCGAGCCGACGAAGGTCACCCCCTTGATCGCCGGATGACGCAGCAGGATCTCGGCCTCGTCGCGGCTCGTCGTGACGACGTTGAGCACGCCGTCGGGCAGGCCGGCCTGCTGCCACAGCGCGGTGATCCGCATCGCGCCCAGGGGCGCGTAGCTCGCCGCCTTGAGCACCATGCAGTTGCCGGTGACGATGCAGATCGGCGCCATCCAGCCCTGCGGGATCATCGCCGGGAAAGTCCATGGCGCGATGCCGGCGAACACGCCCATCGGCTCGCGGAACTGGACGGTGTCGTAGCCGCTGGAGACGTTGAACAGCGATTCGCCCTTCATCAGGTGCGGCGCGCCGCAGGCGAACTCGACCACCTCGATGACCTTGAGGATGTCGCCCTTGGCCTCGTCCCACTTCTTGCCGTTCTCTTCGGCACACAGACGGGTCAGCTCGTCGAGGTGCTCGTCGAGCAGCGCCTTCATCCTGAACATCACCTGCACCCGCACGGTGACGGGCGTGTCGCGCCAGGCCGGATAGGCCCGCGCCGCGACCTCGATCGCCTCTTCCACCTCCGCCGCGGTGCATTGCGGCGCCCGCGCGATCACCGCCCCGGTCGAGGGGTCGTAGCAGGGCATGTAGCGGGTGGTCGCCGATTCCTTCCACTGGCCACCGACCCCGTAGCGCAGCACCTTCGGCGGCTTGCCGCTGATCGGATCGGCCGGCGCGGCCGCATCGACCTGGAAGTAGCGATCGGATTTGCTTGCCGTCATTGTTGTGTATTCCCTGATGAGAACGGCTGGGACACAGGCGTGCGAAAGCATTCGGCCGATGCCGCAAGCAGGTTCGTGATGGTGGGGGTGACGATGAACACAACGCCGTGACGGCGCCGGTTCGGAGAACGAGGCGCTGAGTTTCAGCGTAGAAAACGGTCAATCACGGTGTTTGCCATCGGTAGCCTCACCTTTGCCGGCCCGTCGAACAAGATGTAATTTTGCCAAACCGTTGTGCAAAAATTCGCAAAGCAATCCCGATTCGAACAATCCGTATCCGAAACAATGCAGCCGGGACGTGTTTTTGGCCGTACCGTTTTCCCTTGCGGGCGCCGAGGTTGCGCCATGTTCTCGGTGACGTCGCGCGTTGCGGCGCTGGAGTCCTGACCTGACGGACGCCCGAGCGGCCGTCCTGTCGCTCGCCTACCGACCCATGCCGACAAACCTGGCGGGCATTCCGGCATCCGGTCGCCTTCCGGGCGGATCAGGTCGCCGGAATCGCATCGGCGGGGTCCTGACGGCGTTCGCGATAGCGGTCGAGCACCCGCTGCGCGCTCGCGACCTGCAACCGTTCGTATTCGCTGCGGTACCGCAGCAGGTCGTCGATCGGAATCGGATGCTCGCCGTGCTGGATTTGCAGCAGCCCTTTGATCGTCTTCCACGAGCAGTTCGCCACCTTGGCGACGATCAACAGCATGTCCGGCCGTTTTTCGGCGAGCACGCGTTCGGCCAGGTCGAGCGGCAGGCGGCAGAGCAGCGCCAGGGCGCTTGCGGTCTGGTCGAACTTGCGTGCCCGCGCCTTGGCCGCGGTATCGACGTCACCGGAGCGGTCGGGATGGGTGATGCGTTCGATGTCGCTCTTGGCGAGGTCCGGGTCCGCCGAAATGATCTTGGCCTGGCGCCCGATGTCGCCCATCACGCCGCAGACGATCTCGTCGATCTCGCGGGCCAGCGCCGGGTCGGTGGCGGCGAGTTTGACGCGGACCGACGCGCTGGCGTTGCGCAGGAGTTCGACGAAGCAATGGCGCGGAATGTCGCCGCGCAGCGCAATCCTCTCGGCGAGCACCGCGTCCGATTCCGCGCGGGTGACGAGCCTTCCGAACGCGGCTTCCGAGATGTGGGCGCCCGGGTTGCCGGCGAGTGCGCGCGCGGCGCGCCGGCCGGCCCGTTCGGCCAGGATCTCGGACACCGGCTCGCTGACGTCGGGACGCCCGGCGACGGCGTGCAACTGGCTTTCGCCTGCCGTCCTGCAGATGGCGATGATGTCCGAGTCCTCGAGCTGCAGCACGTGCCGCAGGACCGGAGAGGCGACCGCCGGCGAGGGATCGCGGGCGAGCTGCGCCATGATCTGGCGCGGCGGATGGTCGAGCGGGGCGAGGGAGCGGGCGAGCCTGCGCCGCGCTTTGAGCTCGATGTCGGCTGCCAGCTTGAGAAAGACGTGGTCGAACAGCGTCACCTGCGCGGGGGTGTAGCGATTGGCGCTGGAGACGAACAGGTCGGTGACATAATCGAGCACCGCGACGCGCTTCTCGGAGTCGGCCGAGGAGAGCGCGGCTTCCAGGGTGTCGATCACGGATTGATCGTTGATCATCATCGGCGTGCAAGACTCGAGAAACCGCGAAGGCGACACCATGGGCCGATGCTGGTGAGCGTTTCCTCGCCCCGCCCCGGCGGCGCGACGCATAATTGCCCGTATGGTTGACGATTGCTTTCCGGTCGGATCGCCGCCGGGCAGCGTGCCGGTGCCGGTGCCGGTGTCGGCTGCCGGACGCTTCCGCGGTCGGTTCGTCGATGCCCGGAGCCGCGACTTGACGACGACTTGGCGACGACTTGGCGACGTCGTGTCGGAAAGCGGACTCCCGGGGTTCTCGGTCCTCGCCGGCGCTGGCGGCATGATTTCGGCGGCACCCTGGAACCGCATCGAACGTGCCGTCGTTGGTGGCTATCGAGGTGCCGCATCCGGACAAACGTACGATCGAAGCGAACGCTTCGCTCGGCCGGCGCGTGCAGGCGCGGTCGAGGCGAAAGGTAAAGGTCTACGATGGGCTCCAAGGGAGTGAAGTCGACGGTGGTGAAGCGTTCGATCGTGGTCGAGCGGCACAAGACCAGCATCAGTATCGAAGATATTTTCTGGAGTAGTCTCAAAGAGATAGCGCGGGCGAGGGGACTCACTTTGTCGCAACTCGTCGCCTCGATTGATGGGGGGCGCGGTCCGGCCACGAACCTTTCATCGGCGATCCGCGTGTTCATTTTGGATCATTACCGCCGGCGCCTGGAGGACTTCGGGCGGCGCGGCGAGGCGGCCGAGGGCCGCGCGAATGAATCGATGCCGGCCGGTCGGTGAGAGAAAGGGCGGCGCGGTCACGACGGGGGAACCTGCAATTCGGCCGCGGACCATCGCGGTGTCCTCGTCGGGTGGCAGGATGTCGCATCGCGACTCTCCAGGTTAACGAAAACGGAATGTTCATGTTGCGAGGCTAAGTAATCCGCGGCCAGTATCGTGGTGGCTGTCTCGGGACCTCGCATGAAACCCAAGATTATATGTCTTGGATTGGAGGCGCTGTATTTCAGCGGCGCGTACCGCCTGCTGCGTCCTCTTACGGGCGGCATCGGCGCGATCCTGATGTTGCACCATGTGCGCCCCCCGCGCGAGTCGGGGTTCCAGCCCAACAAGCTGCTCGAAGTATCGCCCGCGTTTCTCGACCGGACCA
>JAVBUK010000196.1:0-13325 GCA_031555345.1 Xanthobacteraceae bacterium
TGAGATGCAGCGTCCACGCCGAAGGCACCGGCACCGAGATAGGCACGATCGAGATAGAGCTTGAGGATCTGGTTTTTCGTCAGACGTGTCTCGAGCCACATCGCAAGGAAGGCTTCCTTGACCTTGCGCTCGATGGTGCGCTCGTTGTTGAGGAACAGGTTCTTGGCGAGCTGCTGCGTGATCGACGAACCGCCCTGCACGACGCCGCCGGCGCGCGCGTTGGACAACAGCGCGCGCAACGTGCCGGGGAAGTCGATGCCGAAGTGGTCGTAGAACCGACGGTCCTCGGTCGCCAGCACCGCCTTGATCAGATGGTCGGGAAACTCTTCGAGCGGCACCGAATCGTTGTGCTTGATGCCGCGGCTTCCCATCTCGTTGCCGTAACGGTCGAGGAAGACCACGGCGAGCTCCGACTTCTTGAGCCAGTCCTCGTCGGACGTCTCGTTGAATGCCGGTATGGCCAGCGCAAGCATCAGCAGCAGGCCGCCGAGGCCCAGTGTCGCCGCCTCCGACATCGGCTCGACCACCAGCCAGCGTCGCCAGCCGGCCACGTGGAACCGGTCCATGAAGGCGGAGAAGCGTTCGAACAGCTCACGACTCCACACCACGCTCTGGAACAGGCCGAAGTCGAAGCGGGAATCGAGGTCGAGCAGGAAGCGCTTCAGGCGCACTTGCCACGGCTGGCGGGGGATGTCGTCCTGGGCGGGCACGGCGGATCGCTTCGTTGTCTTGCTCTGGTTGTCTTAATCCGGTTGTCTTGGTCTGGTTGTCTTGGTCTGGTCACGCCTCAAACCGATGGGGCTGGGGGACTTTGCCCAGCCGGAACCATCCGGTCGAAGGTTTTTCAGTCAGGACGATGATCGTAACCGAACCAACTCCTGCGGCCAACGAAGAAACGCCACAAGGCGACCGGAAATGCGGCCAAGGCCTTGTGTCGACGCGAAAAATATCTGCCGCCACCGGTTCCGCAGGGTGAATCTGGCGTCGCTCCAGCCGGTTAGGGCCGGCACCACAAAAGCGGTAATTATTTACTGTTTTTTGGATCGACATTCGGGCGGGATCCCCGCAGCGGTCGCTCTTCCATGGCGAGCAGCGCCACGATGGTGACCGCCAGGAAGACAGCAGCGGCCAGGAACACAAACCCGAACACGTGCGCCTGGTCCTGTCCCGCCGCGCTGGCCGCCCGGATCAGGTCTCCGGCGTCCTGGTCGCCGCCAGGTGTCACCCCGAAGCCGGCAAGAACGATGGCGCTCATGACGGCGACGATCAGCGCCGAGGCGAGGGCGCGGGAGAAGTTTATCACGCCGGTGGCGGTTCCGACTTGATTCAGCGGCACGGCATTCTGGACCGCCACGGTGGCGACCGGAAACACCGTGCCGAGGCCGAGCGCGATGACGGCGAGCAGGGTGACCACCCAACCCAATGGCATGTCGGGCGCGAAGGCGAGCCACAGCGCGCAGATCAGCGAAACCGTCATGAAGGCGATGGGCACGCGCTTGTAATGCGCGAGGTGCATCATCCCGCGGCTGGAGATGATCGAACCGGGAGGCGTCATGACGACGAGGGGAATCAGCGCGAGTCCGGATTGGGCGGCCGACAGTCCATGCACCATTTCGTAATAGAGCGGGATCGTCATGGTGAGACCGAGCGTGGTGCCGACCGCGGCGGCGCAGGCGATGCACCCCATCCGCACCACCGGGTCGGCGAGGATCGACAACGGCAGGAACGGTTCGCGAGCGGTGGCGAGACGCAGGCCGAACGCCGCCCACAGGATGCCGGACAACGCGACGAGAGCGGCGATCGGCAACGACAGCCATGGATAACGCACGCCGCCCCAGGTCAGGGCCAGGAACAGCGAAACCGCGGCCGCCACCATCAGGCCGGCGCCGAGGGCATCGAGGGCGTGGCGTTGGTCATAGTGGGGCAACCGCTTAAGGGTCGTCCAACACAGGACCATGCCGACGAGACCGAGCGGCAGGTTGATCCAGAAGATCACCGACCAGTGCAGGTGTTCGGCGATGGCGCCGCCGATCACCGGGCCGGCGACGCCGGCCGCGGTCCAGATCACGGCCAGGTAGGCTTGGTAGCGGCCGCGTTCGCGCGGGGGGACGATGTCGGCGAGGATGATCTGGGACAGCGGCAGCAGGCCGCCGCCGCCGAGTCCCTGCAGGCCTCGGCCGAGCACCAGGGTCAACATGTTGGGGGCGAGTGCGCAAACGGCCGATCCGGCCAGGAATCCACCGAGGCCGACCAGCATGGTGCCGCGCCGGCCGTAGATGTCGGCGAGCTTGCCGTAGAGCGGTGCGACGGCGGTCGAGGTCAGCAGATAAGCGGTGATGACCCACGACAGATGCTCGAAATCGGCGAGTTCGTGCCCGCTGGTCGGCAGCGCCGCGGCGACGATCGTCTGGTCGATCGCCGCCAGGAACAAGCCGACCGAGATCCCGCCGAGCACGGTGAGAATATCGCGCTGCTCCAGCGAGCCAAACGCCGCTGTGTCGGGCGCGTCGCCGGCCGGTCGGTCGGTGCCCAGCGTATCGTGCTTGCGTTCGGGTGGAGATCCGGGAGGCGTCTGCGCGGCTTCGGCAGGATTGTTCATGTCGTCGTCCGCAAGGTGCCAATGTCGGGAGGGGCAGACGGCCGCATGGCGACGCGCCGCAGACAGCGGCCGAACCCCCTGCCATGTCGGAGAATCGACGGACCACCACCTCAACGCGGCCGGGAGGTCTCGGTTCCGTTCGGCCTCATATGCCTCGTGGTGCCGTCGAGATCGGTGGGCAGGTCCGAGGTGACGCTGGCACCGGGCCGAACCAGGCGGTCGCGGGTCAGGCGCGGGCTTTTTGCTTGTTCGGCTTCGGCGTGGCGGGCACCTCGCCGGGCCACGCCACAATGTGATCCTCCAGCTCTTCTTCGCGGACCTGCTCCTCGCTCGCCACCACCCGGCCGCGGACGGAAACGCCGGCCGCATGCACGCTTTCCGGGTCGCCGGAAATCAGCGGGTGCCACCAGTAGAGCTCGCGCCCCTCGGCCAGCAGCTTGTAGGCGCAGGTCGGCGGCAGCCACGTGAGCTCGCCGGCGTTCTGGGGGGTCAATTGCATGCAGTCTTCGACCACGCGGGTCCGATCGGCATAGTCGCGACAGCGGCAGCTCTGGCCGTCGAGCAGCCGGCAGCCGACGTCGGTGAAGAAAATCTCGCCGGTGTCGTCGTCCTCGAGCTTGTTGAGGCAGCACCGGCCGCAGCCGTCGCACAGGCTTTCCCATTCCGCGAGGCTCATTTCGGCCAGCGTCTTGCGTTTCCAGAACGGCGGGGGTTCGGGCGGGGTCTTGGTCATCGGGCTTATGTAGACCGCTTCTCTCACAGTTGTCGGGTATTGGGCGCATCGGGGCGCGGGATCAGCGAAAATTATTTTGGGGCAAGCTCTTTCGAGCGGTTCGCGGAGCCATCCCGATGCAGGTCGGCGCCAGGGCTGCACCTCTTACCCCATTTGTACGAAACATTCCTGTCGTCGACAGTTTTCGTTCCATGCGCCTGGACAGGATGGGCGCCGGTTGTTAATAAATGGATCATGGATCCAAATTTGAGGGGGTGGCGGTGAGCCAATTGACCGAGATCACGGCCGGGACGCTGATTGTCGGCGCCGGCGCGGCGGGCATTGGGGCGGCAGTTGGGGCAGCCAAGAACGGTGAGGACACCATCCTGATCGAGGCGGGTCCACTGCTGGGGGGAGAGCTCCTGGCGGGCATGACGATCAACGGCGCCATCAATGCGCGCGGCGAGCCGATCGTCGGCGGCGTGCTCACGGAACTGGTCGATGAATGCAAGAAGATGGACGGGTATGTCGGGGTGCTGAACGACCATCGCCTCATCCGCTACCACGCCTACGATCCGGAGGTCATGAAGATCGCGATCACGCGCGTCCTCGACCGGTACAAGGTCAAGGTTCTCTTGTACTCCTTTGTGGACGAGGTGGTGGTCGAAAACGACCGCATTTGCGGCGTAACCGTCGTCAACAAGATGGGGCGCCTGTTGGTCCGCGCGAACAATGTCATCGACTGCTCCGGCGATGCGGATCTGGTCGCCAAAGCGGGGCGTCCGACCGAGATCAGCGACGACTCGGGCGACCTGCAGCCCGTGTCCATCATGTTTCGGCTGTGCAACGTCGAAGCGGAGCCACTCCTGCGGTTTGTCCGCAGACATCCTGACTATGTTGCGGTCGGCGAGAGTGACGTCATTCGGTCCGGCCGCACCGATCAGGAACTCGTCAATGCCCTGTACGAACAGGGAGAGCCCTGCGTGTTTTTCAAAGGGGAGGGCCCCTTTTTGAGGCAGGCGATCGAATGTGGCGAGATGTATCCGACTGCATTGATTATGATCGAGCCGACCTCCAGACAAAGGCGGGAGGTAAACGTCAATTCTACGCGGGTATGGGACCTGAATGCGCTCGACATTGATCGGCTCAGCATGTCCGTGTCCACTCTCCACGAACAGGTGTGGACCTGCGTGCGCTTCCTGCAGAACCGCGTGCCCGGGTTCGAACACTCCGCGTTTTCCGCCATTGCCCCCCGGGTGGGCATTCGTGAAACGCGGCGCATCATTGGCGAATACCGTCTGACCGAAACGGACGTCATGGAGGGCCGTCGTTTTGACGACGTCGTCGCGAAGGGCTGTCACCACATAGACATCCATGGGCGTGGGGCCGAGCAGGTCAGGATAGCGGTGGCGGGCGGCGGTTCCTACGATATCCCGTTCCGATGCCTGATCCCGCAGCGTCTTTCGAACGTGCTTGCTGCGGGTCGCTGCGTGTCCTCTGACCGCGCGGCGCATGGGACGGCGAGGAACATGGGAAATTGTCTGGCGATGGGCGAAGCGGCGGGAACGGCTGCGGCGATACGTTCGCAACAGAACAGGGATGTGAGTTTTTCCGCCCTTTCGATTTCCCCGCTCCAAGCCAAGCTGAAACAGAACGGAGCGGTTCTGGACGGCGTCCACTAGCGTGGTGGACTTGACATTCCGATCACTGTTGCGGCGCGCTGTTCATAGGAACGTCAAATCCGAAACCACATCGGCATCATAACGTTGCTAGTGTTCTTTCGGTTCCGACGCGCGTATCGAGCGGGCTGCAAACGGATACGAACGTCGGAACCGGGACTTGGGGCTCGACGCTGGACTGGCTTCGTTGGGTGGGAGGAGCACGCGATGGCGGATCACGTCAGCGTTATCGGACTGGGCGTGATGGGGGCGCCGATGGCCGGCCACCTCGTGCGCAACGGATTCGGGGTGCGGGTCTTCAACCGTTCTCGAGGAAAAGCCCAATGGGTCGTGACCCTCGGGGCGCGGGAGGAACTGACCGCCCGTGCGGCTGTCGACGGCGCCAGCGTCGTCATACTGTCGTTGCCGACGACGGCCGACGTCGAAGCGGTGCTGTTCGGGTCAGGCGGCATTGCTCCGGTTCTGGCCAGAGGTGCGGTGGTGATCGATACCAGCACCATCGATCCGGTCGCGACTCGGGGGTTTGCCGTCCGCCTCGTGGAGCAGGGTGTCGACATGCTTGATGCCCCGGTCTCTGGAGGCGAAAAGGGCGCCATCGACGGGACTCTTGGCTGTATGGTGGGCGGAAGCGAAATGGTCCTTGAACGGGTCCGGCACTATCTCGCTGCCTTTGCGGCGAAGATCATGTACGTCGGACCGCCGGGTGCGGGGCAGATCGCCAAGGCGTGCAATCAGATTTGTGTGGCGGCAGCTATGCTCGGCGTTTCCGAGGCCATGGCGCTGGCCCTGAAAGCGGGGGTCGACCCGTCACGCGTCCGTGATGCCGTCCACTCCGGAACGGGCAACAGTTTTATGCTGGAGCGAAACGCCTTGCGGGTGGTTAGCCGCGACTTTCGCCCTGGTTTTCGCACCAGCCTGATGGCCAAGGATCTGGGAATCGCGCTCGCTGCGATGGAGCAGGTCGGTGTCTGCGCGCCAGGAACTGCGCTGGTGCATCAACTGCTGACCGCTCTCGCACGGACCGGGTACGCGGATTCGGATTGGTGCGCCATAGGAGGGCTTGTTCAGGATCTTTCAGGCATTCAGCAGCGTGTGTGAGGGGCGACCGCCCGGTCTCGGCGCTTCGGATGCGATTAGGTGGGAGGCCGCCTTCAGCGTGTCCAGGTTGTGGGCCTGCACGACCGTGACAAGCCGCTCAAGATCCCGGGCCTTCACCGCTTCGATGATCTCTCGATGTTCGTACGCCGAGCGGCGCGGCCGGTCCGGATGCTTCATTCCGCTGCGTTGGTATCGTTCGGACAGGTCGTACAGGCGTTCGATTGTCCCCGACAGATAGCGGTTGCCACAGGCACGGTAGAGCAGCAGGTGAAACTCGCGGTTCGCGTCCATGAATTCGTCGAGATCGCCCGTGCCAATCGCCAACATACGCGAAAAAAGTTCGTCGAGACGTTTCGGCATGTCGTCGCCGTAGTTCGGCCAACCCAGCCTGATCGCGAGCGCCTCCAGCTCGTTTCGTGCCTGATAGAGCTGAGACATATCCTCGATCGAAAACTCGGCGACGATCGCGCTCTTGTGTGGTTGCAGCACGACGAACCCGCGTTCCGCCAGCCGCTCGATCGCTTGACGCACCGGATGGCGGCTGACGTCGAGCAGCGTGGCGAGTTCGATTTGGTCGAGGCGGGCGCCCGGCTTGAGGTTGCCGTTCAGGATGAGCCGGCGGATCTCGGCCGTAATGTATTCGGAGGTGCTTTTGTACCGTTTCACTTTCATGGTTTTGGTCTTTGCGCCCTGGGGGTTCCTTGTAGCAAATCGCACGAGCTAGAAAAGGCCCGTCATTGAATCCTGGATCCAATTATGCCATCATCGTTCCGGTAAGACATGAGGGGGCACGATATGGTATTGCCGATATCTTCGTGGCTTGATGGCCTTTCCCGGCAAAGCAATTCTGGTTGGCCGAGGCGGTGCCTCCCTGCGCTTTGTATCACTGCAGGGCTGCTCGCGCCGTTCATTCCGGCCAAGCTGTCGGCTCAAGAGGCGTATCCCTCGCGACCGATCCAGGTTGTCGTCCCGTTCACCGCGGGCGGCGCCACCGACGTGCTCGCGAGACTGATTGCCGAGCGGTTGCGGATTGCCTGGGGGCAGCCGGTGATCGTCGAGAACAGGCTTGGCGCGAGCGGCATGGTCGGGGCCAATACGGTCGCCAAGGCGACGCCGGACGGCTATACGCTCCTCATGGGAGCGATCGGGACCAACGCTGTGAACGCCGCGTTGTTCGACACCATACCGTACGACACGGCTGGGGATTTTTCACCCGTGACGCAGGTGGCCCAGTTTCCCATGGTCGTGGCAGTTCATCCGGACCTGCCGATCAGGACCACCGCCGACCTGATCAAGCTGGCGAAAGAACGGCCTGGGTTTCTCAATCACGGATCAGCCGGCAAAGGGGCATCCCAGCATTTGGCCTCTGTCCTCTTCGAGGCGATGACGGACACCAAGTTTGAGCAGATCTTCTATCGCGGCGGCAACGCCGTCGTTCCTGACCTGTTGGCAGGCCGCATCCATGTTTGCTTCGGCGACATGGTTTCGCTCGTGCCGTCGATCAAGGACGGCAAGCTACGTGCGATAGCGGTAACATCGACGCGCCGCTCGCCGTTGCTGCCGAACGTGCCCACCTTGGCCGAGTCGGGAGTCCCCGGGTACAGCGCTGCCGCCTGGTATGGGTTGTTTGCTCCCTCCGGCACGCCCGATCCTATTGTGCGGAAACTCAATGCAGAGATCGTGCGGGGGTTGGCCGCCAAGGAAATCATCGACCGTTTGGCTGTTCTCGGCGGTGAAATAGTCGGTTCCAGTCCCGAGGAGTTTCGGGCTTTCGTGCTTTCCGAAATGCAGCGGTGGGGAAAAGTGGTCCGCGACGCCAAGCTTCAAGCGGACTAGCTGTGAGCCTTCATCGGGGCGTCCATCCGGCCCGGACCGGGAAAGCTGATGTTGTCGAAGCGTTGGCAATTCCCGGAGGACCGGAGGAACATTCACAAGAATGCCCGTCTGACGTCGTTTGGTCGAGAGCGGGCCGACGTCGGACCGGTAAGATCGGACGCAAATGCCTGCTTCTCGGCGTGGCGGATCAAGCGATCGGGTTGATTACCCTGGGGATTGCCGGGTGCTTGCGCCAATGTGGGCGCGGGTCCCCGGCTGCTCGCATTCGTAGCGGGCTGACGGTGTTCGGCGAGAACCCGTCCGGGGACGACGTCGAGACCGTTGCGGACCTGCGGCCGGCAAGGAAATTGGTTAGCTTTCAATTAATTCAATCCTGACAAGGTGAGGCGCCCGCCCGACGGTGAGCCTCCGGATGCAGGAGACCCCATGTCCGATGACGCCAGCCTTGCCGCACGCCTGACCTTCACCGGCGTCGACGAGCCGATGCGCGCCGCCTTGCGCGAATTGCAGCCGCTGATCGCCCGCGTGCTGCCCGGTATCCTCGACCGACTTTGTCGCTGCATCGCCCAACCGATGGACGCAAAACGCTTCATTTCGGACGACGCGCACCAGCGCCTGATCCAGCAGGTCCGTGAGGTCCAGCGCGAGCATTGGGCCAACATCGCATCCGGCCGGTTCGACGACAGCTACGTCCAATCGGCGGCCCGAATGGGGGAGGCGTATCGTCAACTGGGCCTCGATCCGTGCCAGTATACCGACGCCTGCAGTCGTGTTGCCGGCGGCCTCGTCGAAGCGATTCAGACCGGGCATCCGGAAGGGCTCTTCAACGCCAAGGCGGTCCGCGCCAAGAAGGCCGTGTGGCAGGCGGCGATCACCAGGGCCGCCATGCTCGACATCGGCTATTCGATTTCGACGGATCTCGAACGCGCGGCATCGGCGCGCCAGGCGGCGGAGCAGAACGCCGCGGCGGAAAAGAGCGCCGCCGACGCCAAGGGGGTCGCCGAACGCCGGGCGAGCATGGACAGGCTCGCGGCTGATTTCGAGAACGCCGCGGGCGACATCGTGTCGACCGTATCGTCGGCGTCCGGCAAACTCGAGACGACGGCGCGGGCGATGACCCGGACTGCCGACCATGTCCAGACGCGTTTGGACGCCATGGCCATCGCTGCCGAAAAGGCGTCCACGAACGTCGGGTCGGCTGCGACTGCGACGGCGGAGATGTCTGCTTCGGTCCAGGAGATCAGCCAACAGGTGCGGGAGTCGAGCCGCATCGCCCACGACGCGGTCGGCCAGGCGCAGAAGACGGATGCTCGCATCGCCCAGCTTTCGGCCGCCGCCGGCCGCATCGGCGACGTTCTGAAACTGATCACGGCGATCGCCGAGCAGACCAACCTGCTGGCGCTGAACGCCACGATCGAAGCGGCGCGGGCCGGCGAAGCCGGCAAGGGCTTCGCGGTCGTCGCCCAGGAAGTCAAGGCACTGGCGGCGCAGACCGCCAAGGCGACCGAAGAGATCGCCTCGCAGATCTCCGACATGCAGATTGCCACCGCCGATTCGGTCACCGCGATCAACGAGATTGGCGAAACGATCGGCCGGATATCGCAGATCGCCAACGCCATCGCGGCGGCGGTGGAACAGCAGGGCGCGGCGACCCAGGAGATAACCCGCAACTTCCAACAGGCGGCCCATGGCGCCGCCGAGGTGGCGACCAGCGTCGCCGACGTCAACCGCGATGCCCAGGAGACCCGCGCCGAAGCGGCCGAGGTCCTGGCGTCCGTCCAGGACCTGTCGCGCCAAAGCAGCCGCCTCCAGGACGAAGTCGCCGGATTCCTGGCCTCCGTTCGCGCCGCCTGATCACCCGCGTGTTGACCGGCCGGCCCGTTCGACGACGCGGCGAACGGCGACTTGCGATCCAAGACGTCTTGCGATCCAAGACGACTTGCGATCGAAGGTCCAGTTCCTGGATCGAGCCTGGTCCGGCCGATCCGGAGATCCGGATTTTGCGTCGTGCGAAACATCGGAACCTGCACCGTGCGGGAACCCGACGGGCGGTGAAACGTTTGTTTGGTGGGCGGTGGCGCCACCCCCCCGTTCCCCCAGCCACCGCCTCAGCGCGAACGCTTAGGCGCACCGCGCTTTCGCCCCCGGTCGATCTCTGTCCCGACCGGGGGCGTTATCGTTTGGGCGGACGTTCACCTTGCGGATGTTTCGCCGGGGGCAAGCGAGGTCAGTTGGTCCGCGGCCCCGCGCGCAGCATGCGCTCCATCTGGTCGACATACGCATTGCTGTCGGCGAGGCGCGACCACCGCTGCTCCATTTCCAGGTAGAAGTTGCGCGCGGCCGGGTCGCACGATCGCTGCGCGCACTCGCGCGCCGCCGCCGCCTTTTGCAGGCAAGTCTCCACTCGTTCGCTGCGCTTCGGCATGAGGCTCCGGTGGATCGTGAAGGATGGAAAACCAGTTCCGGTTCCGACGCCCGGTTCCGTTTGCAGCCCTCTCCGTACGTGCGTCGGCACCGGGACACTAGGACGGTCCCGTGCGCCGGCAAATCACGCCTTGTTACAATACCGGGTGCCGGGCGTTCGGCGGCCAGCGCCCGGTCGTTCCGCCGGTCCCCGCGTGTCTGCCCAGGTCACTGGCCGCTATGGAGGATTTTGCATGATCCGGGGCCGGCAGGCGCCGATCATCGAGCGTTGCGGTCCCGCCCTCACGATTGCGTGTCGGTTATGGGCGCCGATGATCCAGCCGTGCCCCGCTCAAAAGCCGAGACCGCGATTGCGGTTCGGGCTTGGCAAAATTCTGCTGATCCGCCACCCCTGGTCATCGGCCAGATCGACGGTGCGGTGTGGTCTGCGATCGTGTCCCCTGGCGTGGTGTTGGCGGTGGGGCACCGCGATTTCCGGGACGGGCCGGGCTGGTCAGCTGGCGATTGCCGTCCGTGGTTCCGTCTGGCCATCCACCTCGCCGTCACCGCCTGGAGCGCCGAACGAACCAGGGCGATCGGATGAAGGGCATTTCGGGTTCTTCCATCCGACTGAAGATGGAAAACGCCGATTCCGGACCTTGCCACGCTGGGCCATTGGCAAAATGGCCTTCACCCGATTGCCCTGCCCTCCGTCATGCTTCGCGCGTGCTGCGTTCATGCTGCGCACATGCTGCGCATGGTTCCCCGCTTCGCGGGGAAGGACGGGGACTGCCCATCAGAGGCGCCGCTTATCCTCCCCCGCTTTGCGGGGGAGGACAGCGCCTCGGCAAGTCGACATACCCTGCATACCTTTCACCCGGTTGCCCTGCGAACGAAACCGCGATCTGTTGGCCAACCATAGAATTTCTGCTCAGTGGATCGTGTCCCCTGGCGTGGTGCAACTGGCGGCGGGTCACGGCGTTTGCCGGCATGGGCCGGGCGGGCCGTGCCGTTGTCAGCTGGCGGGTCGTTTTCTCGAATTCGCGCCCTGACGGCGCGAGGTCGGAGCCCGACGGCGGGCGTTGTCGCCACGGCGACCGGAAGATTGTGACTTGCGCTTCGCATTGCCCTTGGACGGCGCCAGGCTGCGTTTGGCCTCCAGGGATGCAAGCGTGAGCAGGTATCCGAGGTCGCGGAGATCCGCCTCCCGGGCCATGTCGGTGAGCTCGATAGTCATCGTCCGAATGAAGTCAGCGACAACTTTGGTATCGCGCATGGTTCCTCCCGCGTCTGTTTGTACGGTGTAACGATACCGTATTAGTGTTAACGATCACCTCACGCCTACGTCATCGTGTCGCTTTTTTAGGCTGAATCGTAATGGTGCATCAGAATGCAAAATAAATATGCACGCATGCGCTGTAAACTCTCCGGACATGCACGTTTAAGACGTAACGCTTGTCGCAACCCGAGCTGTCGCAGGCGCATTGTTGCGCGGGGGCGGCAAACCGGAACGACCCGGCGCCGCACGCGCTGCTTCTTGCATTCCTGGTTCATGCCCGGGGCGCTGAAAAACGCATTGCGCCGTCGAATCGGGACCAGCCATCCGCAACGGATCACCAAGGACCATCCGGCTTGTCCGACGCGATGGCGGTTCAATGAACCGACCATTCAAGCGGGCTTACCGCCGTTGGCGCGGCCGGATCCGGCACCGTCGAAGCGGATCACCGTGCCACATTGCATGCATTGAAAGAGGTCGAAGATGGCGCTCTGTGCAGTTATCCGGCTCGCCAGCAGGTCGTGTCCCGCCAAGTGGTGATACGGCAGCGTGGGCAATTGCGAACCGGGGGCTGATCCGGGTATTGGGTTGTCGGGGGCATGGATGTCCTAGCTGACAGCGGTATTATAGTCCGGCTACCTGGTAAATATACTTGTCAGGGGTGCTTATCCGAGATGCTTATCGGGACGAGGGGGCGGTCTGGCCGTCCGGGTTGAGTTGCGGGGCTCAGGGCAGGGGTGAGCCCATGCTCCGTGCCGCCTTGGTGATCCAGTCCCTGTAACGCACCAGCGGCGTGACCCCGGTCATCCCGCCACAGCCAGCCGACAGGTTGGGGCCGGTGCTCCAGCTCACGACGCCGATGACGGCCGGGCGTCCGTCCACCAGCGCAAAGGCTGGCGCGCCGGAGTCGCCCGTGCATGCACCGAGCCCGGTGCGCGTGCCGGCGAAGGCCGGATCGACCAGACGGATCTGCAGCGAGCCGGGCTGGCCCGTCACGACCAGACTGGCACCGCGCGCGGTACCGCCGGTTCGGCCGTCACCCGGGACGCCGAGGCCATAGCCGGCGACCGTGAGCCGGTCGCCGCGCGCGACCGCCGGGACGGGGACGGCAATCGGGGCCGGCACGCGCGCCCGGGTCGGTTGTGCGAGCTTGACCAGGGCGACGTCCGCCGTGGCGCGATGGGCGAGAAACGTCTCGAGGGAAAACAGGGGATGGCGGGCGATGCGGGTCACATCGGTGAACTGCGGCGGGTCCGAACCGTCGCGCACGACGAGTTTGTAGTCGGCATCGGGAGGCACGCAGTGGGCGGCGGTGAGAACGAGGTCGTGGGCGACCATCGTGCCGGTGCAAAAATTTCCGCGTGAGCCGACGATCATCACCAGATGCCGCGCGACCGCCGGATCGGCGGCTCGCGCGTTTCCGACCATGGCGGTTGCTGGCGACAGCGCGGCGGTCGACAGCCATCCACAGACGAGGATACGAGCGAACATGGAGAGACTGCGTGGTGGTAGATTGCGCGGATGGCGTCAGCCGCGACCGGCTGGCGGCGAATTGTGAGGTCGGGGTGACAGGGATCCGGTGCCCGGCAGAACCGGCTGGCGTGTCCGTGCGCCCAGGGTGGTGGATTGGACGTTCCGATCACGCTTGCGGCGCGCTCTTCATCGCAACGTCAAATCCAAAACCACACCAGCATCTTGGAGTCGCCGGTGTGGTTTCGGTTT
>JAVBUK010000104.1:0-16796 GCA_031555345.1 Xanthobacteraceae bacterium
AACACGCTGGCGAATTACCCGGACGAGGTCTTGAGGCTCACCGCCGGCTGTGCGGTCGAGGCGACCGGCACGATCGTTCCGTCGCCGGCCAAGGGGCAGCCGTACGAGATGCAGGCCGTTTCGGTGACGGTGGTCGGCTGGGTGGACGATCCGGATACCTATCCGATCCAGCCCAAGGCCCACACCATGGAGTTCCTGCGCGACGTCGCCCATCTGCGGCCGCGCACCAATGTCATCGGGGCGGCGACCCGGGTGCGGCACACGCTGGCGAAAGCCATCCACGGCTTTTTCGACAGGAATGGATTCGTGTGGGTCAACACCCCGATCATCACCGCGTCCGACGCCGAGGGAGCCGGCGCGCTGTTTCGCGTGTCGACCCTCGATGTCGCCAACCTGCCGCGGACACCCCAAGGCGCGGTCGATTTCGCGCAGGACTTTTTCGGCCGGGAGGCGTTCCTGACGGTTTCGGGGCAGCTCAACGTCGAGGCCTACTGTCTGGCGCTCAGCAAGGTCTATACTTTCGGCCCGACCTTTCGGGCGGAGAACTCGAACACCAGCCGCCATCTCGCCGAATTCTGGATGATCGAGCCCGAGATCGCGTTCGCGGATCTGGCCGACGACGCGACCCTTGCCGAAGCGCTGCTCAGGTCGGTGTTCGAAAGCCTGTTGAGCGAACGCGAGGACGATCTCGCCTTCTTCGACCAGCGGGTCGAAAAGGGGCTGGTCGGGAAGTTGACCGATATCGTGCGCTCCGATTTCGTCCGCATGGATTACGGCGAAGCCATTCGGGTGCTGGAGCGGGCCAAGGAGAAATTCGAATATCCGGTCACGTGGGGCATCGACCTGCAGTCGGAGCACGAGCGCTACCTCACCGAAAAGCACGCCCGGAAGCCCGTGGTCGTCATGAACTATCCGAAAGACATCAAGGCGTTCTACATGCGGGTGAACGACGACGGCCGGACGGTCGCGGCGATGGACGTGCTGGCGCCCGGGATCGGCGAGATCATCGGCGGCAGCCAGCGCGAGGAGCGGCTCGACGTGCTCGACACCCGCATGACCGAACGGGGGATCGACCGGGACCACTATGGCTGGTACCGCGACCTGCGCCGCTACGGCACGGTGCCCCACGCCGGTTTCGGCCTCGGCTTCGAGCGCACGCTGGCCTATGTCACCGGGCTGGCGAACGTGCGCGATGCCATTCCGTTCCCGCGAACGCCTGGAAACGCAAAGTACTGAGACACAGCCTCCGGGCGGCGCCGACCGGGTGAAGACGCGGGTCACGCGCGGCGTCGATGGCGGGGCCTTCGGGCGTGCGTCGCTGTCCGGGGGTGCGCTCGCCGGCCGGTCGCCGGAGCGCCCGAGCCGGGGGCAATTGACCCACCTCAAGGCCTGTGAGCCGGCGATTTCCGTAGTATCTTCCCATCGTGGCGACCGACCCGTGAAACTTCTGATGTGCCACGACCCCCCGCGCATCGCGCCGTCGCGCGATCCCCATTTCTGTTGAGAAGCATACAATGAACGCGAAATATCCCGGGATTCCGACGGTGATACATGGGAACGGCGCCATTGCGGAGGTGATGGGGCATGTCTGCGGCGGGGTGATCGGCTACCCGATCACTCCTTCGACGGAGATTTCGGAGATTTATGAAGCGTTTCGGTCGAGCGGCGGATGCAATGTGTGGGGCAAGCATCCGTTTTTCTTTGAACCGGAGGGGGAGCATTCGGCGCAGTCGGGGGCGCTGGGGGCGGCGCTGACGGGGGGCAAGTTCGTGTCGAACGCCTCGTCGAGCCAGGGGATCCTGTACGGGCTGGAGTCGCACTATGTGACGGTCGGCAAGCGGGTCGGCGGTTTCGTGCTGCAGGTTGCGGCGCGGGTGGTGTCGAAGCATTCGCTCAACGTGATGGCGGGCCACGACGACGTCTATGCGCTGCTGTCGTCGGGCTACACGATCTTGTTCGGGTCGAACCCGCAGGAGGCGGCGGACCTGGCGGCGATTTCGTACAAGCTGTCGGCGCTGTCGCTGATCCCGGTGGCGAACGCGATGGACGGTTTTGCGACCAGCCACATGCTGTCGGAAGCCTTGATGCCGGAGCCGGAGCTGCTGCGGGAGTTTTTGGGCGACCCGGCGGGACGGATCAAGTGTCCGACGGTGGCGCAGGAGATGCTGTTCGGGGCCAAGGGTCGGGTCTACCAGCTGCAGCAGTATCTGGCGCGTCACCAGAACGACCTGGCGGCGGCGGACCTGGTGGCGCTGAAGGGCTTTTTGGCGGCGGCGGCGGACGACATCGAGAAGGACGGCGCGGGGACGCTGATCGCGCGCACGCTCGCCTGGCTGCCGGAGGAGCTGCGGGCGCCGTGGCGGCGGCAATGGCTGAACGCGTTCGAGAAGGGGACGCGGCAACTGGTGCCGGCGCTGGTGGATCCGCACAATCCCGGGCTGACCGGCGGGGTGCAGAACCAGCCTGACTTCCAGGCGGGTTCGGTCGACCACCGGACGCATTTCGCCAACGAGGTTCCGCGGTTTGCGCGGCAGGTGATGCAGGAATATGCGGCGCTGACCGGGCGCGAATATGGGCCGATCAAGACCTTCATGGTGGAGGACGCCGAGACGGTGATGATCGGGCTGGGGTCGGTGACGGACGACGCGGAGACGGTCGCGACCCATCTGCGGAGCCAGGGCCAGAAGGTCGGGGTGATCTCGGTCAAGCTGCTGCAGCCGTTCCCGGAGGCGGAGATTGCGGCGGCGCTGGCGGGCAAGAAGGCGGCGACGGTGCTGGAGCGTTGCGAGGTGACGGCGCTGACCTCGCTGGTTCAGGGTGCGCTGTTCAAGGCGCGGGAGAACGCGGAGGGCGAGCGGCATCCCGGGATTCCGGCGCTGAAGTCGCTGCCGAAGATCACGACGGCGATTTTCGGGCTGGGGGCGCACGACCTTCAGCCGCGCCATCTGGTGGCGGCGTACAAGAACATGACGACGCGGAACGCGCCGTTCGTGTATCTGGGGTCGCAGTTTTTCGCCAAGAACCCGTCGCCGCGGCTGGCGGCGCTGCAGGAACGTCTGAAGGCGGCCTATCCGGAGACGGAGCTGATGGCGCTGGAGACGGAGGCGAACCCGGCGCTGCTGCCGGCGTCGGCGTTCCGGATCCGGTTCCACTCGGTCGGGGGCTACGGGACGATCGCGACCGGCAAGCTGTTGACGGACATCCTGGCGGCGGTTCTGGACCTGCATTCGAAGGCGGCGCCGAAGTATGGTTCGGAGAAGAGCGGGGCGCCGACCAACTACTTCATCACCCTGAGCCCGGAGCCGGTTCTGCTGACCAATGCGGAGCTGGAGGAGGTCGAGATCGTGATCTCGCCGGACCACCGGGTGTTCAGCCACACCAACCCGCTGCGGGGACTGGTGGCGGGTGGGACGTTCATCCTGCAGTCGCAGCACTCGCCGCTGGAGGTGTGGGCGGAGCTTCCGGACCAGGCGCGGCGGACGATCCGGGAGAAGAAGATCAACTTTTTCGTGCTGGACGGTTTTGCGGTGGCCAAGCCGCACGCGCCGACGCCGGAGCTGGAGACGCGGATGATGGGGATCGCGTTCATCGGCGCGGTGTGCGGGCACGTGGAGCGGGTGACGCAGGGCGCCGACCAGGCGGCGATGATCAAGAAGATCCAGCAGCAGATCCGCAAGAAGTTCGGGGCGAAGGGCGGCGCGGTGGTCGAGGGCAACCTGACGGTGATCCGCGAGGGGCTGCAGGCGACCCGGAAGGTGGACTACACGGACCCGGCGTTTGCGGCGGTCGAGCAGGCGCCGGCCAGGACCGGCGGTCGCAGCGTGGCGATTTCGGCGTCGATGTGCCGGGCGGGCGGGGCGACGACCAGCGCCGGGTTCCTGGATCCCGACTACTACGACGCCATGGTGGCGGCGCCGTTCCGGGACGGGACGATCGCCGAGGCGCCGGTGCTGCCCGGGACCGGCTACTTCATGCCGCCGGCGAGCGCGGCAATGAAGGACAAGGGCCTGGTCCGCCGCAACGTGCCGGAGTTCATTCCCGAGCTGTGCACCGGCTGTCTCGAGTGCGCCCTGGTGTGTCCGGACGCCGCGATCCCCAACACCGTGCATGACATCGGCGATCTGTTGGCCACCGGCGTGTCGCAACTCGACCTCGCCGAAGATCGGCGCGCGGCGCTGCGCGCACGGGTCCCGGCGCTCGCCGACGCGATGCGGGCGATCTACCGGCGCGAGAAGAAGCCGCGGCCGTTCCCGCAGGTGGTGGCCGGCGCGGCCGAAGGCTTGGCGGTCGACGATCCTGTGCTGCGCGACGATCTCGGCCGGCTGGCGACGACCGTGGCGGCTTTTCCGGTGTCCAAGGTGCGGGTCTTTTTCGACGCGCTGGAAAAGACCAAGCCGGGCAGCGGCGGGCTCTATTCGGTCAACATCGACCCGTGGAAGTGCAGCGGCTGTCTGGAGTGCATCGATATCTGCGGCCCGAAAGCGCTGGTGCCGCGCGAGCAGGACGCCGCGATGCTCGAACGGCTGCAGGCCCAGTTCGAGTTCCTCAGCCATACGCCCAACACGCCGGCGCGGTTCATCGAGGGAAATGGACCGGTGCGCCGGCTGATGCTCGACCGCAACAACTACTACTCGACGGTGGGCGGCCACGGCGCCTGCCGCGGCTGCGGCGAGGTGACGGCGATCCGGCTGGTGACGGCGGCGAGCCACGCGATCCACGACAAGCGGCGCAAGGAACACATCCGCGAGGTCGAGGCGCTGATCGAGAACCTGCAGGCCAAGCTGGCGGTGCTCGACAAGGGCGAGGGCGACGCGGCCCGGCGCGAGCGCATCGCGGCGACCATCGCCACGCTGGAGAAGCGGCTGTACCGGCTGGAGAGCGGGCCGTCCGGCAACGGGCCGTCCTCGACGGTGTTCGCCAACGCCACCGGCTGTTCGAGCGTGTATGCGTCGACCTTCCCGTTCAACCCCTACACCGATCCGTGGGTGAACAGCCTGTTCCAGGATTCGCCGGCGCTGGCCAAGGGGATCTTCGAGGGCCTGAGTGCGGAAGCGGTGGAGGACTTCCGGGCGCTGCGCATCGCCAGGCTCGAGCTCGACGACCAATACGATCCGCAGGTCCACGACCGGATGTTCCGGCTGTTCAGCTGGGCGGACTTCTCGGCCGAGGAGCTGGCGCTGCTGCCGACGGTGATCAGCCTCGGGGGCGACGGGGCGACCTACGACATCGGGTTCGGGGCGCTGTCGCGGCTGTTGTCGACGACGACGCCGATCAAGGTGGTGGTGCTCAACACCGGCGCCTATTCCAACACCGGCGGCCAGACCTCGACGGCGAGCCTCACCGGCCAGGATTCCGATCTCTCGCGGTTCGGCGCCGCGCATGCCGGCAAGCAGGACCAGCGCAAGGAGCTCGGTCTGATCGCCGCCTTCCACCCCAACGTGTTCGTGGTCCAGGCCTCGACCGCGTTGCAGGGGCACTTCATGAAGAACGTCATGGCGTTCATGAGCCACAACACCTCGCCGGCGGTGCTCGACGTCTACACGCCGTGCCAGGCCGAACACGGCATCGCCGATGCGGCCGCCAGCCGGCATGCCCGGATGGCGGTGGACAGCCGGATGAACCCGGTGTTCGTGCACGATCCGCGGGCCGGCAACGACCTGCACGCGCGCTTCTCGCTCGATGGCAATCCCGATCCCACCAAGGACTGGACGACGACGGCGGTCGAGTATGTCGAGGACGGCGCGGTCAAGCTGCTCGAGGTGCCGTTCACGCCGGCCGATTTCGCCGCCAAGGAGACGCGTTTCAAGAAGCAGTTCCGGCCGCTGGCGGCCGATGCCGACGGGGTGCCGGTCCACCAGTACGTCGAGCTTCCGGTCGCCGAGCGCACCGGCAAGACGCCGTTCATCTACGCAACCGACGACGACAGGACGCTGATCAGGCTGGAGGTGGCGGCGACGCTGGTCCAACTGGTCAGGGATCGGCGCCGCTACTGGCGCACGCTGCAGTATCTCGCCGGGCTGGACGTCGCCGCGCTCGACAACGCCCACCGCGGCGAACTCGAGGCGCTGCAGCGCCGGTACCAGGATTCGGTCGTCGAGCGCGAGACCGCGATCGACTCGATCGCCCGCGCCATGTCCGAACTGGCGGCGTCGTCCGACGCCCCCTCCGTCGGCGGACTTGCGGCGCTGATGCCCGGCGTGGCCGCCGCGCCACCGCCGACGGCCGTCCCGGCCACGGCGCCGGGCGGCGGGGTCTTCGTCTCCCTTGCCGAGGAAGACATGGCCAAATGCACCAACAGCAAGACCTGCTACCAGGATCTCGGCGAGCTGTTCGAAAAGACCCGGATCGTCGTCGACGGCGTCACCAAGGAGGTCGGTCATCTGATCCCCGGCGCGGTCGAGCGCACCACGCTCACGCCGGAGCTCAAGACCAAGGTGGCCCGGGTCGCTGCCAACTGCGATGCGGAGATCATCCATGAGCACTGACGCAAACGTCCCGGGGCGGACGGCCGCCGCCGTCCGCGATGATCTCGAGCGCTATCGCCAGGTCAGCGGCGTGCTGGAAAGCACCCGGCACCAGCTCGACGAACTCGAAGGCAGCGAGGCCTTCGACGTCTTCCAGAAGCAGCTCGGGTTGTTGCGCAAGCGGCTGTTGAACGATCCGCAGTCGCTGCGCCAGATGTTCATCACCGACGGCACCCAGGCGATCGTCTGGGAATTCAAGCAGGAGGCGCTCGGCGCCGCCTTCACCAAGGCGCTGTGGAAGATCCTGCTGCGGGACGACGACATGAGCGCCATCCTGCAGCGCTTCATCTGGGCGATTCCGCTCAAGTTCAAGCGCAAGTTCATCGCCGCGATCGACGCCCACCTGTCCGACCGCTACCCGATGTTCAAGGGACTGTCGCAGAACTGGCCGGGCCAGAACTTCATCGAGCCCTACGTGCGGCCGGCCGAGGTGCGCAAGAACGACTTCGATCTCGTCACCATGGGGTATCTCGGCTATCTGACCCAGGGCTACACCCAGCGCGAAGTCGACCTGCTCGTGTGGCTCGAGGTGCTGCGCGACAAGCAGTGCGAGGACCGGCCCTGCGAGGTCGGCCTGTGCGACGACAAGGGCCGCAAGAAGGGCGGCTGCCCGGTGGTGATCCACATCCCGGACATGTTGAACCTGCTCGGTCAGGGCAAGTTCAAGGACGCCCTCAAGCTGATCCAGAGCTGCAACCCGCTGCCCAACGTCACCGGCCGGGTGTGTCCGCAGGAGCTGCAGTGCCAGGGCGTCTGCACGCTGTCCGGCCGACCGATCGAGATCGGCCAGCTCGAATGGTTCCTGCCCGAACGCGAGCGGCTGATGCGCCAGGCCGACGGCGAGGATCCCGACGAGTGGAAGGGCTACGTCACCCCGTGGGACAAGGCCGACAAGCCGCCGATCGCGGTGGTCGGCTCGGGTCCTGCCGGCCTGATCAACGCCTATCTGCTGTCGGTCGAGGGCTTCCCCGTCACGGTGTTCGAGGCGTTCCACGAACTCGGCGGCGTGCTGCGCTACGGCATTCCGGAGTTCCGCCTGCCCAACGCGCTGATCGACGACGTGGTCGGCAAGATCGACAAGCTCGGCGGCAAGTTCGTCAGGAACTTCGTGGTCGGCAAGACCGCGACCCTGCAGCAGCTCAAGGACGCGGGCTTCTGGAAGATCTTCGTCGGCACCGGCGCCGGCCTGCCGCGCTTCATGAACGTGCCGGGCGAGCATCTCAACGGCGTGATGTCGGCCAACGAGTTCCTCACCCGCGTCAACCTGATGCAGGCGCGGCTGGACGACTACGAGTCGCCGCTGCCGACCGTCAAGGACAAGCACGTCATCGTCATCGGCGGCGGCAACACCGCGATGGACGCGGCGCGCACCTCGCGCCGCCTGGGCGCCAAGGTCACCATCGTGTACCGCCGCACCCAGAAGGAGATGCCGGCGCGGGTCGAGGAACTGCACCACGCGCTGGAGGAGGGCATCGAGCTGATGCCGCTGCGCTCGCCGCGCGAATTCGTCAGCGGCGGGGAGCACCACGTCTGCCACGCCACCCTCGACGTGATGGAGCTGGGACCGCCCGACGCCTCCGGGCGCCGCGCCCCGGTGGTCACCGGCAAGACCGAGACCATCGCGGTCGACTTGGTGATCATGGCGCTCGGCAACGATCCCAACCCGATCATCAAGGACTCCGAGCCGCGCATCAAGACCTCGAAGTGGGGCACGCTGCTGACCGAAAACGGTTCGGAAACGGCGCTCAAGGACGTCTATTCGGGCGGCGACGCCACCCGCGGCGGTTCGACCGCGATCAACGCGGCCGGCGACGGCAAGGCGGCGGCGGAAGAAATCGCCAAGGCGATTCCGTTCACCGCCGCGGAGATCAAGGAGCTGGTGGGCCGGGCGGCGGACTACACCGCCCAGGCGCAGAGCGACTTCGCCATCGTCCAGCGCCGCGACCTGGCCACCGGCATCGTCGAGATCAGTGTCCGGGCGCCGATGGTGGCAAAATCGGCCCTGGCCGGCCAGTTCGTCCGCGTGCTGGCGGAGCCGAAGGGCGAGTTGATCCCGCTCACCCTGGCCGATTGGGATGCCAAGGCCGGGACGATCGACCTGGTGATCCAGGGCGTCGGCACCTCGTCGATCCTGATCAACCAGATGAAGGCCGGCGAAGTCCTCAGCGGCATTGCCGGCCCGCTCGGCCAGCCTTCCAAGCTGCACAAACACAGCACCGACCAGACGGTCGTGTTCTGTGCCGGCGGCGTCGGCCTGCCGCCGGTGTATCCGATCGCCCGCGAGCACCTGCGGCTCGGCAACCACGTCACCCTGATCGCCGGCTATCGTACCAAGGATGCCCTGTTCTGGACCGCCGAGGGCGAGCGGGTCGATCGCCTGCAGAAGGAGTTCCCCAAGACCCTGGAGGTGATCTACGCCACCAACGACGGCACCTTCGGGGTGAAGGGCTTCGTCACCACGCCGCTGGAAGCGTTGTTGAAGCAGAACCAGGCCGGCAAGGGGCGCAAGATCGCCGAGGTGATCGCGATCGGACCGCCGCTGATGATGCGGGCGGTGGGCGAACTCACCAAGCCCTACGGCGTGGCGACCACCGTGAGCCTCAATTCGATCATGGTGGATGCCACCGGGATGTGCGGCGCCTGCATGGTCCCGGTCGTGATCGACGGCAAGCTGGTGCGCAAGCACGCCTGCATCGACGGTCCGGAAATCGACGCCCATGTCATCGACTGGGACAAGTTCCTGCCGCGGTTCGACCAGTTCAAGCCGCAGGAAAAGGAAAGCCGCGCCCGCCACGGCCTGTGACGGATTTCGGTCCCGGGCCGCCAGGCCCGATCGGCCTCGTCCTTCGAGGCGGCCACTACGCGGCTGCCTCGGGACGAGGGCGCGATCCGTGCGTGGCAACCGAACGGAGGCCGCCGGACTTTTCCTCTCGCCTCATGGCGAGGAGCGGGCCGCAGGTCGGCGTTTCGAACCATGAGGCGGGGACGCCGCGCGGCGTCCCCGCGTTCGGTGCGGAGCGCACGGCGTCTCAGGATGCGGACAGTCAGGCGGGGGGCGCGTTGGCGATGGCCCGTTCGGTGCCGGCTGGCACTGGTTGCATCGCCTGCTGCTGTCCCCATCGCAGCAGTGCGCCGTATCCGACGTTGAACATCAGGTTCCCGGGTTCGACCAGGGCGGCGACCTTGGCGCTGCCGTCCTGTAGCATCTCCCAGGCGGCCCTCAGCGCATCCTCGGGGGTGCCGAAAACCTCGCGTTCCTCCGGCACATTGCGCACCCGTCGGTAACAGATGATGAATCGACGCGATTGCATGACCACTCCTCGGAGTCGTCGCGTCCCCGCGCGACGATTCGTTTGGCGCGCGCACCAGAAGACGCAGCGGCTCGCGGAGAATCGAACACTTATCCACAACCCGTAACATGATTTGCGCCGCGTGGCGCCGCGCGGAATGCCGCGAATGAAAAATAATTGCGAAGCGTTCTGTCGTTGCACATCTGGCAATTCGCAGACTTGGTTTGGCGGTATTTAGGCAAGGATCGCGTGTCCGGGCATGGTCGCAACCGTGCGCCAGGCCGTGTCGGAACGATGCGGACGCGCGCTTGATCGGTCTGCCGTAACGTAAGTCACTGCGCGCGCCGCAACGTAATTTGTCGCGCTTCCGCAACGACGGCCGATCATCATCGACAAATAATTAGTGTTCTGGCGCTAGATTCCGCAGTCCACGTCACCTCTGATTCACGTTGAACGATCCTGCGATGAAGACTGATCCGACTCGCACGTCCAGCTTTCGCGCCTTTCGCGTCGGGGTTGTGGCCGGCCTTGTGCTCGCCGACTGCGGCATTGGCGGCAGCATCTGGTTTTCCCGCCTGCAGACGCTGGAGGCGGGGGTCACGGAGTCGCGCAACCTGGCGCTGGTCCTCAGCGGTCATATGGAGCGATCGATCCAGTCGGTGGATATCGTGCTGCGGGGCCTGCAGAGCAGAATCGAACGTGTGGCGGTCGGGCGGCCATCGGCCGTGATCGGCGAGGTCGACGCGCACGGCGTTTCCGAGGCGCTTCAGACCTGGATGCCGTTGCTGGTGCATGTGGACAGCATCGCGGTCGCCGATGCCCGCGGCAAACTGGTCGCCACCACGACGTCCTGGTCGGTGGCCGACATCGATGTGGCGGACCGCGACTATTTCCGGGCGCTCCAGTCGAGCGACGACGACCAGCTCAAGATCTCCCTGCCGTTCAAGAGCCGCCTCACCGGCCGGGACTCGATCGCGCTGGCCCGCCGTCTGAACGGGCCGGACCGCCGGTTCATCGGCACGGTCTTCGTCACGGTCTCGGCGCGTTACATCGCCTCGCTCTACGAAACGGTCAGCGCCCCGGAGGGGCGAACGTTCGCGCTGTTGCGTCGCGACGGGACCCTGGTCTTCCGCCACCCACAGGCCCGGGGTGACACGGCCGAAACGGCGTCGCCGACCGCGGCGGCACTGCGCGACGGGGTCGGCGTGTCCAGATCGGCCGCCGCCGCCGGGGTGCCCGCGCGGTGGATCGCCACCGCGGCGCTGCGCAACTATCCGTTGGTCGCCACGATCGCGACCCCCGAAGACGCCATCCTGGCGCAATGGCGCACGCGCGTCCTCGGCGGAGCGGCGGGCGCCGCGTTCTGTCTGGCCGGAGTGGCGGCGCTGCTGTTGGTGATGGCGCGCCGGGGCCGCAAACTGAGCGAGTCGTTCGGCCGGCTTCAGCGCGAGCACGCCGCGGCGCTCGCCAAGGCGATGTCGCTCGACGCCTGCATCAACAACATGAGCCAGGGCGTGGTGATGCTGGACGCCGACGCCCGGTTCGTCCTGTGCAACGGTCTGTATGCCGACATGTACCGGCTCGCGCGCGAACAGCTCAAGCCGGGGCTGCCGTTGCGCGACTTCGTGCGCCGGCAGGTGGCCGGCGGGGAGGACATTCGGGTCAAGAAGCTGGTCGCCACCCTGACACCGGGCGAGCCGATGATCGAGGAATTCAAGTGGGATGGGCGGATCATCGAGGTCAAGCGCCATGCCCTCGGCAACGGCGGCTGGGTGGCGATCCACGAAGACATCACCGCACGCCGCCGCGCCGAAGCCAGGATCGAGCAACTGGCGCACAACGACCTGCTCACCGGCATCGCCAACCGTTCGCAGTTCCTCAACCAGATCAACCGGGCGCGCAGGCGGCTGGAGGACGGCGGCGATCCGTTCGCGGTCCTGATGATCGACCTCGACCACTTCAAGCACGTCAACGACACGCTCGGCCATGCCGCCGGCGACGCGTTGCTGAAGGAGATCGTCAAGCGCCTGCGGGCGTCGCTGCGGACGACCGATCTGCCGGCGCGGATCGGGGGTGACGAGTTCGCCATCATCCAGGGCCCGTCGCGGGCGAGCGAGCCGACCGAAGAGGGCGAGCCGCCGAGCATGCGCGACAGCGCCATCGTGTTGGCGAACCGGATCCTCGAACTGATCGCCAAGCCGTTCGACATCGACGGCCACGAGGTCGTGGTCGGCGCCAGCATCGGCATCGCGCTGGCGCCGGAGGACGGCGTCGAGCCCGACGAACTGATGAAGAGGGCCGACCTCGCCCTCTACAAGATCAAGGCCGAGGGTCGCAACGGGTTCGCGCTGTTCAGCAGCGAACTGGCGGCCGAGGCGGACGTGCGCAGCCAATTCGAGGCCGAGATGCGCGACGCGCTGGTCCGCAACGAGTTCGAACTGCACTTCCAGCCGCTGGTCGACCTCGCCGGCCGGCGGCCCTGCGCCATGGAGGCGCTGGTCCGCTGGAACCATCCGGTCCACGGCCTGATCACGCCGGACCGGTTCATCGAGGTTGCGGAGCAGAGCGGCCTGATCGTCTCCCTGGGCGAGTGGGTCATTCGGAACGCCTGCGCCGCGGCGGTGGCGTGGCCGCCGCACACGAAGCTGGTGGTGAACGTCTCGCCGGTGCAGTTCAGGAAGGCGAACGTCCTCGACACGATCATGCTGGCCCTGGTCGAATCGGGATTGGTGCCCGAGCGCCTGGAGATCGACGTCACCGAGCGGGTGCTGCTCGACCACAGCGTCGAACACATCGGTGTGCTGCACCAGCTCAAGAACCTGGGGATTTCGGTGGCGCTCGACGATTTCGGGACCGGATACTCGTCGCTGAGCTCCTTGACCGAGTTCCCGTTCGACCGGATCAAGATCGACGGATCGTTCTCGCGCGGGATTCTGGATCGCCAGGAATGCGCGGCGGTCGTCTGCGCCGTCGCCAGCCTGACGCGTTCGCTCGGTACCGTCACGCTGGCGGAGGGGGTGGAGACCGAGGCACAGGTGCAGGCCTTGCGTGCGGCCGGGGTGACCCAGGCGCAGGGGTTCCTGTTCGGTCGACCGGCGCCGGCGGCGCAGTTGCGGTTTGACGAAGTCGAGAATCCCGCGGCTTGAGTTTGGGGACCTGCGGGGAGAGGGCTCCGGCGTTGATCGGCGAACGACGACTGATGGGGGATCTCGATCGGGTGCTGCCGGGCAACACCCCGGAAAATCGCGCCGAAATGTTGCGGAAGGTCACCGACCTGTTCGTCGAGGGCGCCGAGCGCTACTCGGAAGCGGAGGTCGGCATTTTCGACCAGGTGATGGTGCGGCTGGTGCGGGAGATGGAGGAGGCGGTGCGGGCGGCCGTCGCCGTCCGACTCGCCAAGATCCGCAATGCGCCGCGCAACCTCATGTGCGCGCTGGCTGCCGACGACGCCATCGACGTGGCGGGGCCGGCACTGCGTTATTCCGAACGGCTCGACGATCCGACCCTGATGGCGACGGCACGAAGCTGCAGCCAACAGCACCTGCTGGCCATTTCGCTGCGCAAGACGGTCAGCGAAGACGTCTCCGACGTGCTGATCGAGCGGGGAGATCGGATGGTCACGCTGTCGACGGTCAACAACGCCGGCGTCCGCTTCTCGCCGGCGTCGCACGCCATCCTGGTGGCCCGCTCGAAGGACGACGACGAACTGGCGGCCGGCGTCTGGTCGCGCACCGACATTCCGCGCCGCGATCTGCTCCGGCTGTTCTCGATCGCCTCCGACAACGTCCGCCGCCGGCTGGAGGCCGCCGACCGCGGCAAGACCCGGTTCATCCGCGACATGATGACCGGTGTCACCAACGACGCCCAGGACCGGATGCGAGCGGCGTCGCGCGACTACGCGCAGGCCTACCGGCGGGTGGCCGAGTTGCGCCGCGCCGGACTGCTGGACGTGAACTCGCTCGAGGCGTTCGCCGACGCCAGACAGTTCGACGAGACGACGGTCGCGTTGGCGATCCTGTGCGACCTGCCGATCGGCGTCTGCGAACGCGCGATGGCGCAGGACCGCCCCGAACTCCTGCTGATGTTCGCCAGGGCGATCGAGCTGTCGTGGGACGCCACCAAGGCGATTTTGTACATGCGCGCCGGCGCCAAGGGGATCCCGCAGCTGCAGCTCGACCAGTATCTGAGCGGCTTCAGCCGGATCAAACCGGACACCGCGCGCAAGGCGCTGCAGTTCGTGCGGCTGCGCGAACGCGCGGCGATCGCCCCGGAGCCGACCGCGTACCATTAGTGTGGTGGATTTGACGTTCCTGTGAAGCGCGCGCCGCAAGCGTGATCGGAACGCCGCGTCCGCCACGTCAGGGAGAGCGGTGATCCGGCATCCGGCGGATCACCGGGGTCGCGCGGCGCCCGAGCCCGCACGGCGCCCGGGCGAGGGGCCATCCGCCGATCGCGATCGACCGGTTGGCGTCGGTGCGGATCAGAAGAACTGGACGCCGACGTCGGAGATCGAACGATGGATCACCCGGCACGGCCGAGGCGGAGCTTCGCCGACCGCCAGCATGAACTCCGCCGGCACGCCGAACGTGCTCGAAGGGATTTTCACCCGCGCGCCTTTGACCGACAGGTCACGGATCATGCAATCGATCTTGACCGCCTTGATGCCCATGATGATGCGGCCCGACTTGAGGACGCGGTGGCGCTGCTCGGTTCTGTGCTCGTCCATGATCGTTCCTTTCGACAGCAGCGGAACGTACGAACGATCGGCGGGGGCCCGATCCGGGTGGGATGATAACCCACCACTGGTAGCCAAATCGTTGGCTTGATCTTAGATAATCGCGGGTTCGGAGCCAGATCGCCGCCTGGCGCGAGGGAGGTTTGTTTGCGGAAGTGGTAAACGTATCGATCCCGGCGGCGCCGGCGCGGCCTGCGGCCGGCGCTCGATCGTCGCGGTGGCGAGGCGGGTGGACGCCTTACCGAGGTGTGGATGATGGCGGATCCCGGGGTGGATCCCGAGATGCATCCTGTGCATCCCGAGATGCATCCGGCATGCCCTCGCAACGGCCCCGGCCAGCGTTTTCCAACCCCGGGGCTTGCGATCATACGCCGGTGGACGAGCCGTCCGATTTCCCTTATATGCGTCGTGCGCCGCGCGCCGCACCTCGCACCGACCCGGGGGAAACCCGTGCCCGGCCAAGGCGTTGGGGAATAGTTCAATGGTAGATTAGCGGATTTGCCCGTAACTCATTGATATTACTAGATCCGCTTTACAAATCCCCAAATTCTGATCATTAGAATTGCTCAATATTCTGCCCCGTTTGTAAAAGCTAAAATCGGGTTGTGATCTATTTGATTGCAACCTGTAGTCGCATTTTGCCTTGTGCGGCGACCTCCATTTGATCCTTGAAGCGCATGTATCTTTCTACCATCTGCTTGCTCATGCCGATGTCGATAGAGATCTGGTCAACACCGTAGCCCTCGGCGTAGCGCCGCAGGATGCCGGTGCCCCGCAGGCCGTGGATGGTGGGGTTGGTTGCGTCCTCCGGGTCGATGTCCCACTCGTACTTCTTCGTCTGGACCGCGATCCACTCCTGCCAACGCTTGCAGAGGTCCTGTCCCTCTGGGGTTCCCTTCAACCATCGGTGGTACCGGGCGCGCAGGCTTGTCGGTGTGTATTGGGCACCACGCGGCGAGTAGATGTAGAGGTCATTGTGGTGCCGCTGGATCGGCGTCTTCCAACGCGAGTTGGTGAAGGTGATCGGCGTCTCGGCCCAAAGGTCGAGCAATTGTGCCCCTTCAGCGGTCAGCGGAATGCAGAACGCACGGCGGCGGCGTTTGGTCTTCTTCGGCCGACACCAGAGCCCATTCCCGTCGCGGTGGAGCGGCCCTAAACGAATGAGGTCGGATTCGCGCTGGCAGGTCATGACACCGAGCTGGCATAGGCGGGCGATGTCGGTGGGGGCATGCTCGATGACGATATCGACCGCCCACTTCGGCCAGGGGACGTGGCCTCGATCCGGCACGTCGAGATCCTGGACGTACTCGAATGGATTGCTGTGTGCGAAGCCGAGAGGCAGCGCCCAATTGTAGAGCGTTCGGCCAATCGACAACAATTGGTTGGCCATACCCGGCGTATCGTTGAGCGCGTCACGGCCAAGGCGCACGACTTCGGGTGTCAGCGACTGCACCTTGACCATGCCCCAGGCTTCGGGCTTGGCCATGCGATTGAGATGTACGTCGTAGACTGTTCTCGTGCGGGGCTCGATCCGTTTTAGGTATGCGTCGTCTGAGCGGTAACTTGCGATCAGCGCGCCAACCGTGCCGGCCGGATAGACGACCTCGCCGGCGATGATTGTGTTGAGGCTTGCCCAGAACCGCAGGCAGTCTGGCGACCCCGGCGCCGCGTGTGGGTCGCCTTCGAGTGTGTGTCGCGCGCCAGCGCGCGGCGTGCCTCGGTGACGTTGGAAATAATAGTAGGTGTACTTACCGACCCGCACCCGATGAACATGCTCAGGCAGGTGGATACTCACGAGACGTTTTCGGCCCATTTCGTAGATTCTGCGCTCCGGCTTTTGCACGGTCAATATCGGATTGCACGTTGCTCTTCCCATTCAGAACACCGAGCAGTGCATCTCGCACCTTCGGCCAATGCCAACGGGCGGTGCCGTCTGGGAATGTAGCTTCGGGCTTCGGTAGGACGCCGCCTCGGACCCACCGGTCCCACGTCGCAGCCGAGATTTCCAACTCAGCGGCGCCAGTTTCTCTGCAAACGAACTCCGGCGTGCGGTCGAGGCGGGCGTCGCTCTTGCGGGCGGTCATGATGCAACCGTTTCGGCCGGGAACTCTTCCGGCCGCCAATAGGTGTGGTCGGCGTACTTCTCGTAGGTCGTGAACGACCGGCCGCAGGTCTTGCTCATGCAGATCCGCCGCCGTCGTGACTTCTGCGTCTCACGGATCATCGACACGGCGTGTCCACAATGGG
>JAVBUK010000255.1:0-11819 GCA_031555345.1 Xanthobacteraceae bacterium
CGGTCAAAAGCGCGCTGCCAGGCGACCGCGTGGTCCCGGTAGACGGCTTCGCCGGTGGCCTCGAACAGGGCGAGGGCGGCCCGGATCATGGCCGCGAAGTCGGAAGCGAGGCCGGGAAACAGCAACCTGCCGGAGCGCCAACTATGTCCGAGGCGATCGTCCCGGGTCATTTCGTCGGCCACGAAAGCAAAGGCGCGGCGCGCCATCCCGATCCATGCCGGCTGGTCGAGCAGCAGCGAAGCGTTGACCAGCGCCGCGATCATCAGGCCGTTCCAGTCGGCCAGCACCTTGTCGTCGAGGCCGGGGCGCACGCGCCGCGCGCGCGCGGCCAGCAACTTTGCGCGCATGTCCGTGAGGCGCTGCTCGGTGGCGTCGTCGGCCGGCGGATGGCCGAGCCGGTTGAGGATGGTGGTGCCTTCGAAATTGCCGTCCGGCGTGACGTCATAGAAGATCGAAAACATCGCGGCGTCGTCCGGACCGAGCACCTGGTCGATTTCGGCCGGGGACCAGACGTAGAATTTGCCTTCGTGGCCTTCCGAATCGGCGTCGAGCGAGGCGCAGAAGGCGCCCTCCGGCGTGGTCATTTCGCGCGCCAGCCACTGCACGGTTTCGCCGGCGCGATCACGAAACAACACCTTGCTGGTGCGCGCGTAGGCGAGCGCCAGAAGCTCGAGGAGCTGGGCGTTGTCGTACAGCATCTTTTCGAAATGCGGCACCAGCCATCGCTCGTCGACGGCGTAGCGCGAAAAGCCGCCGCCGAGATGGTCGTAGATGCCCCCCTGACAGATGCGATCGAGCGTCACCTCGACCGCTTCGAAACAGCGCCGGTCCTGACCGCGCAGGCCCGCTCGCCACAGTGCTTCCAGCATGCTGCCTTGCGGAAACTTGGGCGCGCCGCGAAGGCCGCCGTTGACCGGGTCGAACGCCCGCGCCACCGCGGCCGCGGTGCCGTCGAGCTCGCGCCGGCCGACCACGACGGTGTTGGCGGGCCGGCGCTGGTCGCCGAGGTGGTCCATCAGGGCGCGGCGGTTGTGCTCGATCTTGTCCGGCTCGTCGCGGAACAGGCGGGCGACTTCCCGCAGCACGTCGATGAAGGAAGGGCGGCCGTAGCGCGATGTGTTGGGGAAATAGGTGCCGCCCCAGACCGGCTCGGCGGCGGAGTTGAGGAACATGGTCAACGGCCAGCCGCCCTGCTGCCCCAGCAGGTGCAGCGCCGACATGTAGATGTGGTCGATATCGGGACGCTCCTCGCGATCGACCTTGATGTTGACGAACAGCTCGTTCATCACCCGGGCGGTCGTCTCGTCTTCGAAGCTTTCATGCGCCATCACGTGGCACCAGTGACAGGCGGCGTATCCGATCGAGAGGAGAATCGGCTTTCGGGTGCGTTGCGCCTCGGCCAGCGCGTCCGATCCCCACGGCCACCAGTCCACGGGATTGTGCTGATGTTGAAGGAGATAGGGGGAAGTCGCAGCCGCCAGCCGATTGGTGTGCGCGGGGGGCGAGAGGGTCATGGGCTCCTCCACGGTTCCGGTGGTGTGGGTCAGGGTGCGAGCCTGCCCCAGCCTTGTTGGCGAAGCACGAATGCTTCCGAAACCGTGCCGGGTTTTCGGTGTCATGTTGCGTGCCGCAACCGAGTATAGCAGGAGCCGGCGATTTGCGCCGTCCGGAAGACGAAAGCACCAAAGTGCCGTCAATCGAGGTGAAGGTGAAAGAACAGACCGCCGATACGATCTTTGCCCTGTCATCCGGCCGGCCGCCGGCGGCGATCGCCGTCGTGCGGGTATCCGGGCCGCGCGCCGGTGACTGCCTGCGCGCTCTGATCGGGCGGGTTCCCGAACCGCGCCATGCCGCTCTGGCGCGCGTGCGCGATCCGCAGAGCCGGGAGACGATCGACCAGGCGGTGGCAATCTGGTTTCCGGGGCCCGCCAGCGAAACGGGCGAGGACACCGCCGAGCTTCAGTTGCATGGTGGCAGAGCGGTGATCACGGCCGTGCTGGCGGCATTGGGCCGGCTCGAGGGATGCCGCCCGGCGGAAGCAGGCGAGTTCACCCGCCGGGCATTCGAGAACGGCCGGCTCGATCTCACCCGGGTGGAAGGGCTTGCCGACCTGATCGGCGCCGACACCGAAGCGCAGCGGCGGCAGGCCTACCGGCAACTCAAGGGCCTGCTCGGGGAAAAGGCCGAGGCGTGGCGGACGCGGCTGACCGAAGCCTTGGCGCTGGTCGAGGCGCGGATCGATTTTTCCGACGAGGCCGACGTGCCGGAAGACCTGATCGAGCCGGCGTTGACGGTGGCGCGGCAACTGGCCGACGAAATCGAGGCGGCGCTGGCGGATGGGCGTCGCGGCGAACGCCTGCGGGAGGGGCTGGTGGTGGCGATCGTCGGTGCGCCAAACGCCGGCAAATCAAGCCTGCTCAACCGCATCGCGCGGCGCGATGCCGCCATCGTGTCGCCGTATGCCGGAACGACCCGGGACGTGATCGAGGTGCATCTCGATCTCGATGGCTGTCCGGTCACCCTGCTCGACACGGCCGGCCTTCGCGACAGCGACAATCCGGTCGAGCAGGAAGGTGTGCGGCGGGCCCGTGAGCGGGCGTCGGCGGCCGACCTGGTGCTGTGGGTGATCGACGCCGCGGCCGGCGGTGAGATTCCGCTGGACCTGCTGGCGCACGAGTTTCCGCTCACCCGCAAATGGTTGATCTGGAGCAAGGTCGATCGGGTCAGTTTTCTGAGGGTCAAATCGCTAAGATCGATAACCCATCGACTGGATTATCCGTCTCACTTCATTTCGTCCAAGACGGAAGCCGGTTTCGACGGGTTGCTGCCAGCCCTGTCGCGGCACGCTGCCGAGTTTGTCGGCTCGACCGAGCCGGCGATGGTGACCCGGGCGCGACAGCGGCGCGCCCTGGAGGAAACCGTAACGGCCTTGCGCGGCGCGCTGTCGGTTGCGTCGCATCGCGAAGAGCTGATCGCCGAAGAACTCCGCCTGGCGACCCGATCGCTCGGCCGGCTGACCGGACGGGTCGATGTCGAGGACATTCTGGACGTGATCTTCCGCGATTTTTGCATCGGCAAGTAGGGCGATGCCCCGCGATCCGGCGCCCGGATCGGCCTTAATTTGCCGACGGCGTCACCCCCGAGCCGCCATCCGGCGGATCGGAGGCCGCTGTCGCGCGAAAACGCTGCCGCGCGGCACGGGAGGCTCGGCGCCAATGTTTCACGTGAAACATCGAGGCGCGAGGCAGGGGATGGCGCCGTTGCGTCATGCCGGCAAGAAAGCTTTTCCGGGTGCGGTCCGCCCTATATGGGATACCGAAAGGGGCGAACGAGGCCCCCGGGGTTGTATTGAAGATGAGCACGCACTTCGACGTGATGGTCATTGGCGGCGGCCACGCCGGCTGCGAGGCGGCGGCGGCGGCGGCGCGGCGGGGTGCCCGCACCGCCTTGGTGACGCATCCATTCGCAACCATCGGGGCGATGTCGTGCAATCCCGCCATCGGCGGCCTGGGCAAGGGCCACCTGGTGCGTGAAATCGATGCCCTCGACGGCCTGATGGGCCGGATCGCCGACCAGGGCGGAATCCAGTTCCGGGTTCTCAACCGGCGCAAGGGGCCGGCGGTGCGCGGCCCGCGGGCCCAGGCGGACCGAAAGCTCTATGCGGCCGCAATGCAGCAGGCGATCCGTGACGTTCCCGGCCTGTCGGTGATCGTGGGCGAGGCCGACGATCTTGTTTTGGCAGAGGGTCGCATCGCTGGGCTCCTGCTGACCGACGGACGAACGTTCTCGGCTGGCGCCGCGGTGCTCACCACCGGCACGTTTCTGCGCGGGCTGATCCATATCGGCGAGCGTCAGTTTCCAGCCGGGCGAATGGGCGAAGCGCCGGCGCGCGGGCTGTCGACCACGCTGGAACGCTTCGGATTTGGACTGAGGCGTCTCAAGACCGGCACGCCGCCGCGGCTCGACGGTCGGACGATCGACTGGGCGGCGCTGGAAATGCAGGCGGGGGACGATCCGCCGGAGCCGTTTTCGACCCTGACCGCCCGGATCGAAAACCCTCAGATCGAATGTGCGATCACGCGCACCACCGCGGCGACCCACGCGGTCATCCGGGCGAATGTTCATCGCTCGCCGATGTATTCCGGCCAGATCAGCAGTCGGGGTCCACGCTATTGTCCGTCGATCGAGGACAAGATCGTCCGGTTTGGCGAGCGTGACGGCCATCAGGTTTTCCTCGAGCCCGAAGGGCTCGACGACGACACCGTTTATCCGAACGGCATATCGACGTCGTTGCCCGAGGAGGTCCAGCGCGAGGTCGTCGCCAGCATTCCTGGCCTCGAAAAGGCGCGTCTGATCCGACCCGGTTACGCCATCGAGTACGATCACGTCGACCCGCGCGAGCTTCATCCGACTTTGGAGTCCAAGCGTGTTCCGGGGCTCTACCTGGCGGGCCAGATCAACGGCACCACCGGTTACGAGGAAGCGGGCGCCCAGGGTCTGGTGGCTGGACTCAATGCGGCGGCGCGGGCTGGCCAGGCTGATCGCGGGGTTGCGGAGGTGGTGTTCGATCGCTCCGAGGGCTATCTCGGCGTGATGATCGACGACCTGGTGACCCGCGGCGTCACCGAGCCCTATCGGATGTTCACCTCGCGGGCGGAATACCGGTTGACCCTGCGAGCGGACAATGCCGACCAGCGTTTGACCCGGAAGGGGATCGGACTCGGCTGTGTCGGGGCGGAACGACGTCTGGCATTCCAGACCAAACTGGATCAGCTCGAAGATGCCAGGGCCTTCGCGCGTTCGGTTTCAGTCACCCCGACCGAGGCGGCACGGTACGGTTTCGGCCTCAACCGCGACGGCCAGCGCCGAACCGCCTTCGACCTTCTGTCCTACCCGGATTTTGGCATTGCGGATGTGGCGCGGATCTGGCCGCGGTTCCACGAACTGGCGCCGACGATCGCCGAGCAGCTTGAGATTGACGCCAAATATGCGGTCTATCTCGATCGTCAGGCGGCCGATGTCGCAGCTTATCGTCGTGACGAAGGCCTCGAACTGCCGCCGGACCTTGACTACCAACAGGTTCTCGGGCTGTCGAACGAGGTGCGGCAACGGCTGACCGCGGGGCGTCCGCGGACCGTCGGCCAGGCCGGCCGGATGGACGGCATCACGCCGGCAGCGCTGACCCTGTTGGTGGCGCATTTGCGCCGGGGTCGGCGGAACAACGCCAGGGCGGGATGAAGAATGAACCGTTGGCAATCGGCGATCCTGACTCCCGACGGACTGGCCGCCGATCGCGATCGTGCGTTGGCGCTGACGCCTGTTTCACGTGAAACACAGGCGCGCCTCGAAATCCTGGTCGCGCGGCTGGTCGATTGGCAAAGTCGAATGAACCTGGTGGCGGCCTCGACACTGCCCCAGGTGTGGACCCGTCACATTGCCGATTCGCTTCAGCTCCTGGAACTGGCCGAAGGCCGGATTTGGGTCGATCTCGGTTCGGGCGCCGGCTTTCCCGGCCTGGTCCTTGCGTGCGCCCTCGTCGGGACGGGGGCGACGGTCCATCTGGTCGAGAGTACAGGAAAAAAAGCAGCCTTTTTGCGTGAGGTCGTGGCCGAGACCGGTGTGCCGGCCATCGTGCACAACCAGCGAATCGAGGAATTCGTCAGGCGTGGCGAGGTCCGGCCGGACGTGGTCACCGCCCGCGCGCTGGCACCGCTCGACCGTCTGCTCGGACTTGCGGAACCGCTTCTGAAAACAGGTGCAAAAGCATTGTTTCCGAAGGGGCAAGATGTTGCGGCTGAATTGACCCAAGCCGCCAAGTGTTGGACTATGCAGGTGTCGCTCCTGCCCAGTCGGACGAGCGCCGACAGCCGTATCCTGATGGTTACCGACGTTGCCAGACGGAACGAGTTTGAGTAAATTTTCCTATGAACTCAGGGGGCCGTGATGGCCGACGACAACCGCGGTGAGATCGTTCCTTTCCCAGTCGGCCGGCCCGCCGGCAAGCGGCCGCGGGTGCTGGCGATCGCCAACCAGAAAGGCGGCGTGGGCAAGACGACGACGGCCATCAACCTCGGCACGGCGCTCGCGGCGATCCAAGAGCAGGTGCTGATCGTCGATCTCGATCCGCAGGGAAATGCCTCGACGGGACTGGGCATCGACCGCAGGAACCGCGAGCATTCGACCTACGATGTAATGACCGGCGACGCCACCCTGCGTCAGGCCGTCCTGCCCACGGCGGTGCCGCGGCTGCATATTGCGCCTTCCACCATGGATCTCGCCGGGCTCGAGCTCGAGATCGGTCACACCCGTGACCGCGCATTCCGGTTGCGCTCGGCGCTCGCGCCACTCAACGACGACGAGGGCGGGGCGTACAGCTACGTGCTGGTCGACTGTCCGCCGTCGCTCAATCTGCTGACGGTCAACGCGATGGCGGCGGCGAACGCGATCCTGGTGCCGCTGCAGTGCGAGTTTTTCGCCCTCGAAGGCCTGTCCCAGCTGCTCAAGACCGTTGAGCAGGTTCGTGAAACGCTCAACCCCGAGCTGACCATCCACGGCGTCGTGCTGACCATGTACGACGCTCGCAACAACCTGTCGGGCCAGGTGGTGGCCGACGTGCGCGAGTTCATGGGCTCGAAGGTCTACGACACCGTGATTCCGCGCAATGTCCGTATCTCGGAAGCGCCATCCTACGGCAAGCCGGTGCTGGTCTACGATCTCAAATGCAGCGGCAGCGACGCCTATCTGCGCCTCGCCACCGAGATCATCCAGCGCGAGCGGGAGTTGGCCGACCGCCGTGTGGGTTGACGCACCAGCATATCACTGCGGCGTACGGAGTGCATGACCATGGCGGACGAAGCCGCGCGATCACGTTTGGGGCGGGGGCTTGCCTCGTTGATCGGCGACATGACCGCCGAGGCGACCGCGACGCCGGAACGCGGCCGCGCGGCGCGGCGGGCGCCGGTCGAACATCTGCGCCCGAACGCCCGCAACCCGCGCAGCAACTTCTCCGAAACCGAGCTCGATGAACTCGCCGCCTCGATACGGGAGCGCGGCATCATCCAGCCGATCGTGGTGCGTTCGGTGCGCGGGCTTTCGGATGCCTACGAGATCATCGCCGGTGAGCGGCGTTGGCGCGCCGCCCAGCGCGCCGGCCTGCACGACGTTCCGATCGTGGTCCATGAAGCGACCGACGCGGAAGCGCTCGAACTGGCGATTGTCGAGAACGTGCAGCGCGCCGACCTCGATGCCCTCGAAGAGGCGACGGGCTATTCGCGGCTCGCCGCCGAATTCAGCTACAGCCAGGACGAGATCGCCAAGATCGTCGGCAAGAGCCGTTCGCACGTCGCCAACACCGTGCGCCTGCTCAAGCTGCCGGAAAAAGTGCAGGGCTACATTCATTCCGGCCAACTGTCGGGCGGACACGCCCGCATGCTGGTCGGCCGCCCCGATGCCGATCGGCTGGCGGACGAGATCGTGGCGCGCGGCCTCAACGTGCGTCAGGTCGAGGCGATGACGCGGGAGAGCGGCCCCAGGTCCAAGGCCGGGCGTCCGCCGAAGCCCGTCAAGGACGCCGACACCGCGGCGCTGGAGAAGCGGCTGTCCGATGTGCTCGGCCTGGTGGTCAGGATCGACCATGCGGGCGAGGCCGGCACGGTGCATGTCGCCTATCGCGATCTCGATCAGCTCGACGACATCGTCCGGCGTCTCGAGCAGGGGTAGTGTCAGAAAGCCTTGCTATCTCTACGGCTTTGGAAGCGCCTGGGGGGGGGTGGAGCACTAATACTTGCAACGGCAGGCTTCAGCACAGAATTGATTCGCTCTCCGACCGACCACCAAAGCACGCTTCCTAGTAATGGCAAGAATATAGCAAGACATCCGGTGACCACCCATATTGCTGTTTTGAACCGGTCAACAGTTGTGTTTAGCTTATCTACTTTGTCAGATTGTTTGTCGATCTCTGAAATCAAATGTCAGACATTCGCAGTGAGCTTGCCAACTTCTAACATCACAAAACGGATATCTGATGTTGAGTACAAATCTCGTGGAGGCGGGATCTCAGCGAACTGCTGAGGCGCAGTTTCGCGGCTGGTCTCTGACTTCGGCGCTTTACCCACCAGCCCCCTCCAGTTTAGTCTTTATCCAATCCCATATCTCGGTAGAGGCTCTCCCATAGTAGTTTGACATGCTAAAAACAATAGCAGGTCCAACTACAGTCTGGTTTTCAGCGTCAGTAATTCCAAGCTTTGTTGATACGTCTACTGCCGTTCCTTTGTCAGAAATCAACCATTCATCATCAGAAATCTTAATTGAGCATTGCACAACGCCGCCTCGTCGGGAATCCTCCCCAGAACTCAACCGTCAGATTTGATCCATAACTATGTTCCCTTGCGCCGCGCCGCCATGGCGACCGACAGCAAGGCACGTTCGATGATCGCTTCGGCGAGGCCGGCGCGGCGGCGGGTCTCGAGCGCGGCTTCCGCAAACTGGGCGACCACGCGTTCGAGCCGTGACGCGGTCCAGGCGCCGAGCGCAGCCTCGACCAACGGCTTGCGGCGGAAATGCACCGGCGGGACGAACGAATAGAGCGCGCGGTCGGCCGCCCCGCCGTCGTCGATCATCAGCCTGGCCTTGTGCAGCTGGATCGCGTGCCGCAGCGCGGCGCTGGCGATTGCGCCCGGATGGGTCCCGGCGGCCCTCGCCTTGTCGAACTGCACTTCGACCTCGGGGGCGCGTCCGGTGAAGGCCGCGTCGATCAGCGCGTCGAGTGCCAGCGCGGAAGCGTCGGCGGTGACCGCGAGGATATCGTCCACCTCGATCCGGTCCCGTCCCTGGGCGTAGAGCACGAGTTTGCGGATTTCGTTGCGCGAGGCGCGGCGGTCGCCGCCGATCAGCGACAGCAGCAGCGCGCGGGCGTCGGACGCGATGGTCAGGCCGGCAGCGCGCATTTCCTCGTCGACCAGACGGGCGAGATCGCGCTCGGTGTCGGCGTAGCACGGCAGCACCGCGGTTGCGGCGGACTTTTCGCACAGCGTGCGGACCGGTGCGTTCTTCTTGAGATCGCCGGCCTCGATCACCACGCGGCAATCGCCGGCCGGCGGCGTCGCCACCAAGGCCTCGACTGCGGCCGCAAAGTTGCGACTGCCGGCCTTGACCCAGACGGCGCGGCGGCCGCCGAACAGCGGCACGGTGTGGGCTTCCTCCACCAGCCGCGTCGGCTGGTCCGACAAGGCGTCGCCCTCGATCCGGGCGAGCGAGAACGGGTCGGCGAGATCGTCGACGGCGGCTTTCAAGATGGCGTCGACGCGTTCGCGTACCAGTCCGGCGTCCGGCCCGTACACCAGCACGATCGGTCGCGCCGCATCAGGCCGGCGGACAAAGGCGTCGATTTCCGAAGCTTTGAGGGCCACCATCGGATCTGTTCTCGGCCGTCATCGCGCGAACCGGCGCCGCCGGGGTGTCACGGGGCCCGGGCGAGAATTGTCGTGCACCGTGGCTCAGGTGCCGGCGACGAAGTAGGACGCCAGCCGTGTCTGGATGTTGTCGGCGATGACCTTGGCGGCGCGGTTCTCCGCGTCGCGCAAACCGCGCGAACGGGCGAATCGCTGCTGCTGCCCGGGGATGTCGTAGGAGACACGGGAGAAGGTCTGGTCGCGCAGCACCACCTTGCCGGTCCGCAGATCGACCAGGTCATAATACACGTTGAGCCCGTAATTGCTCACGTCCGGCCGCGCGGTCGCAAGGTCGATGGTGACCGCCAATTCCTGCGAACTCATTCGGATGTTCAGCCGATGGGTCGGCGCCGGCGCCGCGGCGCCACCGTTGAACCCGAACACCAAGCTGTTGCGGGTTTCGACCGCGATACGCGACAGAGGCGTTCCGTTGGGGGCGGGTATTTGGGCAATGTCGACCTGGGAAAGCTCGGCCTTGACGGTTGGGTCTCCGGTCGGACCGCGGTCGCCATAGAGCGGCTGGAAACACCCGGCCACCATGGCGCCGAGCGCGACGATGCCGGCAAGGCGCACCGTCTGCCTTGTCCGGGCGCCGGTCCTCGGCGAAGCCTTACGCCACCACATTGACGATCCTCTGCGGGACAACGATGAGCTTTTTGGGGGATTTCCCGTCCAAGATCCGCTGGACCACCTCGAGCGCCAGCACAGCCTTCTCAATATCCTCGTTTCGGGCATTGCGCGCAACCGTCACGTCGGCGCGTTTCTTGCCGTTGATTTGCACCGGCAGCACGATCGTGTCCTCCACCAGGAGGTCCGGCTCGACCCTGGGCCAGGGCTCACTGGCCACCAGTCCGTCATGGCCGAGCGCCGCCCAGCACTCCTCGGCCAGATGCGGCATCATCGGGTGGAACAGTTGCACCAGGATGTCGGCGGCCTCGCGGACCGCCCAGGCGACGTCGGGGGCCACGTCGCCCTCGGCCGCGCCGAGCGACGTCTGCAGCGCATTGGCGAATTCGTAGATGTAGGCGACACAGACGTTGAAATGCAGCCGCTCGATCTCGCTCGACACCCGCGCCAGTGCGCGGTGGGCCGCCTTGCGGATCACCAGCGCGTCCGCGCCGAACGTGGCCGGGCGGGCGGCGGGCGCCTGCCGGGCGAGCTGTTCGGCCTCGTTGATCAGTCGCCACAGTCGCTGGACGAAACGCCAGGCGCCCTGGACACCCTGCTCGGTCCAGTTCACATCGCGCTCGGGGGGCGAATCCGACAGCATGAACCAGCGTGCGGTGTCCGCCCCGTAGGTCGCGATGATGTCGTCGGGGTCGACGGTGTTGCGCTTGGACTTCGACATCTTCTCGATCGCGCCGATTTCGATCGGCTCGCCGGTGGTCGCCAGCGTCGCGCGCCTCGCTTCGCCCGAGCCCTCGAACTTTACTTCGGACGGGGTCGCCCAGGTGCCGTCGGGTTTGCGGTAGGTTTCGTGAACCACCATGCCCTGGGTGAACAGGCCGGCGAACGGCTCGTCGAACCCGACGTGGCCGGCCTCCCGCATCGCCCGGGTGAAGAAACGCGAGTACAGCAGGTGCAGGATCGCGTGTTCGATGCCGCCGATATACTGATCGACCGGCAGCCAGTGGTCGGCGACCGGCCGGTCGGTCGGGGCCTCGGTCTTCCACGGATCGGTGAAGCGGGTGTAGTACCAGGACGAATCGACGAACGTGTCCATGGTGTCGGTCTCGCGGCGGGCCTTGCCGCCGCACTGCGGACACGCGACCTGCTTCCAGGTGGGATGGCGGTCGAGCGGATTGCCCGGTTTGTCGAACGCCACGTCTTCCGGCAGCGTGACCGGCAGGTCCTGCTCGGGAACGCCGACCACGCCTCATTTCTCGCAATGGATCATCGGAATCGGGCAGCCCCAATAGCGCTGGCGCGAGATGCCCCAGTCGCGCAGGCGATAATTGACCTGGCGCTGCGCCACCGGCCGGTTGCCGCGGGTCTGGGTCTCGAGGCGCTTGGCCACTTCATTCTTGGCCTGCTCGATCGCCATGCCGTCGAGGAAGCGCGAGTTGATCATCCGTCCGTCGCCGTCGTAGGCGGTGTCGGTGATCACGAAGGTCTTCGGGTCTTGGTCCTCAGGGCACACCACCGGGACATTGCCGAGCCCGTACTTGTTGACGAAGTCGAGATCGCGCTGATCGTGCGCCGGACAACCGAAGATCGCGCCGGTGCCGTATTCCATCAGGATGAAGTTGGCGACGTACACCGGCAGTTTCCAGCTCGGATCGAACGGATGAACGGCCCGGATGCCGGTGTCGAAGCCGAGTTTGTCGGCCTTGTCGATCATCTCCTGGGCGGTACTGGTGTGCTTGCATT
>JAVBUK010000031.1:0-7840 GCA_031555345.1 Xanthobacteraceae bacterium
TGACGGCATCCACCAGCTGGACGATGTCGTCGATGCGCTCCAGGGCCTGCGGCTTCTCGATCTTGGCCATGATCCCGGCGCGCCCCTTGATGAGCGCCTGGGCCTCGATCACGTCGGTTGGGCGCTGCACGAACGACAACGCCACCCAGTCGACCCCGAGCGACAGACCGAACGCGAGATCCGCCCGGTCCTTGGCGGTCAGCGGCGACAACGGAAGGTCGGTGTTCGGCAAATTGACACCCTTGCGGTCGCTGAGCATGCCGCCGACCACCACGCTGGCGTCGAAGAAGCCGTCACCGCACTGCGTCGCCTGCAGCCGCAGCTTGCCGTCGTCGATCATCAGGACGTGGCCGGGCAGCATGTTGTGGATCACCTCGGGATGCGGCAGCGGCACCTCCCGCGCATCCCCCGGCTCGGGCGAGAGGCGGAAACGCACGACCCCGCCCGGCACGAGCTTGACCGGGCCGTTCTTCAGCGTGCCGATCCGGATCTTCGGTCCCTGCAGGTCCTGGAGGATGCCGATCGGACGACCGACGCTTCGCTCGATCTCCCGGATGACGTCGAAACGCTGCTTGTGATCCTCGTGGCTGCCGTGGCTGAAGTTCAACCGGAACACATCGGCGCCGGCATCGAACAACGCCCGAATTCTTTCCGGGCTCGAGCTCGCGGGTCCGAGCGTGGCGACGATCTTGGCATTTCGCTTTCTGCGCATGAGCGGTTCCTGGGGTGCTTCCGAACACAAAAGGTTTTAGTCGCGGCGACGGCGGGTCCACGAAGCCTCCGGCGCGACACGTCCCACCCTCCCGCCAAGACCATCGCGCGGGCCTCCAAGCCCGATCACGGACCCGGACCAATACCGCGATTCTGTCCTCGATAAGGTGGTTATCCGAACACCCGTTGGCAACGGCTTCACGATACCGTTGATGGCGCGAAATTGCCGACCACCGATCCTGAAACGACCTGCTCACCAAGCGGCCTACTCACCAAGCGGCCTACTCACCAAGCGACCTGCGCAGGAACCGGCCGGCGCGGACCAGCAGCCCGGGACAAGCGCCGGTCCGCGCGAGGCCGACGCCCGATCGTCCTCGGTCGGTTGCGATCTCGCTACCGCATGGTGTTCGGCAGCCAGAGGGCGAGCTGCGGGAAGATCATCAGCAGAATCGTGGTGGTCATCAGCGCCAGCATCAGAATGCTGCAGCCGTGGAACACCTTCATCAAGTCGACCTTGGCGGTCGACGACACGATGAATGCGATCAGCCCGACCGGCGGGAAGATCAACCCCATGCACACCATCATGCACGACAGCACGCCGAACCACACCGGGTCGAAGCCGAGCGAGGTGATCAGCGGGAAGGTCAACGGCAGGGTCAGCAGCAGCAGCGGAATCTCGTCCATGAACATGCTGATGACGAAGTACGCGATGACGATGCCGGACACGACGACCCAGCGGTTGAGCTGCATTTCGATGACGACTTCGACCACCCTGGCGGGGATCTGGCTCAGCGTCATGTAGTAGCCGAACATCGACGCGCCGATCATGATCAGGAAGATCATGGTCGAGGTACGGATCGCGTCCCTGACGGCGCGGATGCTTTCCGGCCCGTTCAGACGCTTCATCGCCAGCCCCATCACCGCCGCCCAGCACGCGCCGATCGACGCGCACTCGGTCGGCGTGGCGATCCCGGTGTACAAGGCGGTGATGATGGTGCCGATCAGCAGCAGCGCCGGCCAGACGCCCTTCAGGCTGGCCATCTTCTCGCTCCACGTCACCACGTAGGTGCTCGGCGCGATGCTCGGGTTGACCCGGACCCAGACGCCGATGATCAGCATCAGCAGAACGCCGGTGATGATGCCGGGGATCACGCCGGCGATCAGCAGCTTACCGATCGAGGTCTGGGTGGCGATGCCGTAGACCACCATGGCGATGCTCGGCGGAATCAGCAGATCGAGCGTCGAGCCGACGCCGACCGCACCCGCGGACAGGACGTCCGAATATCCGTGCCGGCGCATTTCCGGCATCGCGATCTTGGACATCACCGAACTCGCCGCGGTGCTGGCGCCGGACATCGCCCCGAAGATGCCGCAGGTCACCACCGTGGCCATCGCCAGACCGCCGCGGACCCCCGCCATCCAGTTCGCCCCCGCGGTGTAAAGGTCGCGCGCCAATCCGGCCGACGCGGCGAAATAGGCCATCAGGATGAACATCGGGATGGTGGTCAGACCGTAATCGCCGACCGTGCTGTACGGCGTCAGGCTGACGATCCCCAACACCCTGGTGATGTCGCCGGTGACCCACCAGATGCCGAACATGCCGGCCCCCGCCAGCGCGACCGCGATCGGCACGCCGATGATCAGGGACAGGACCAGCACGACCAACGGAACGGTGGCTGACATTGGGCACTCCTGAATCTCTTCGAATTGCTCGGACGGCGAACCGCCGCGGCGCCCCTTTGCCGGATCAGGTGTCGGACCGGATCAGACGCCGGCCTGGGAGCCTTCGCCTTCCTCCGGCGGCATCAGGCGCGACTCGCCGGTCGGCACCTTCGGAATGTCCACCAGCACCAGGACGGTCATCGCCACGAACCCAATCGGGACCAGGAAGTAGGTCGGCGCGAGCGGCAGCGGGAGTGCACTGAGGTTGGAGCCCTCCGCCATGCCCGTGACGGCCTGGTCGAAGGTCGCGTAAGCGAAGAACACGCAGTAGGCCAGGGTCGCAAATTGCGCGAGATAATCACAGACCAGCTTCGGGCCGACAGCGAACTTGTTGATCAGGAACGACACCCGGATGAACACGTCGCCGCGGTAGGAATACGAGAACGCCAGAAAGATGCCGGCCGTCATCAGGTACTTTTCGGTGACCTCGTAGGCGCCGGTGATCGGCGCATTGAAGATGTACCGGGAGATCGCGTCGGCGGTCGTCAGCAGCATCAACACCGTCATCGCAACGACGGCCACCCAGACCAGGACCTTCTCAACGGCGAGGAGGACGCTCTGAAGAATGTCTCGCATAGGGGCTCGCGCTCTCACTCAAGCACACGCCCGGCATCCGACGGCCGGACGAGCACGACGGCAGGGTGCGGGACCCTGTCGCAAACGTCGCAGGCCGGCCAATAGAATGTCGTTCCGCGCCCATGACATTTATCTATTCCACACCATGGTCCGTTCGGTGATTTTGCGGTCGACGCGGCATCGCCTGCGCGACACGCCGGGGCGCACGCCACCGGCCGCCGGTGCCGACGGTTTTCGGCGAGCGCCTTCGATCGGCGGCCCGCGAAACGCGGCAGGGCCGCGACGTATGACACGTTCGCGGCCCCGTCCTGCAGTTGTCGCTACCGCGACCGAAGCGAGACTATTTCTTCAGGATCTCCAACGTCGCGGCCAGCACCTCCTTCGCCTCGGGCCGGCCCTTGCTTTCCATCCTCTTCACCCAGTCGGCCCAGATCGGCTCCGCGACCTTGCGCCAGCGCGCCAGTTCCTCCGCCGAAATGACATGCCGGTTGGCGGTGTGGTTGCCCTTCTTGACCAGGTCCATCACCACCTCCTCGGCATCATCGAAGGCGCCCTTGCCCATGGCGATACTGCCTTCGAGGCCGCTGACACTCATGATCGCGTCCTGAATGTCCTTCGGCAGGCTGTTCCACTTCTGCTTGTTCATCGACAACGAGAAATAGACCGCCGACATCGGCGCGACCGTGTAGTTTTTTCCGACTTCATAGAACCGGAAGCCCTGGATCGCCTCCCACGGCAGCGCCGCACCATCGATGACCCCCTTGTCCAGGGCGTCGTACACATCCGGCATCGGGATCAGCATCGGCACGCCGCCCAGCGCCCGGATCTGCTCGGTGGGCGGGCCGCCGGTGGCGCGGATCTTCATCCCCCTGAAGTCCTCCAACGTCTTGATCGGCTTGCTGGTGGTCAGGACCACGTAGGGGCTGCTGGTCCAGATCATCAACGGCTGGACGTCGACGTACTCCTTCTGCAGCGTCGGCGATTTGCTGATCAGCTTGTAGAGGGTCGCGCTGCCCTCGGCGGCGGTCGAGAACGGCAGGAACGGCAGGGTGATGACGTCCGACAGCGGCGTCATCTCGGGCCAGTAGCCGTGGAAGCACCAGCCGATGTCGGCGATGCCGGCCTTTACGCCCTTCCACATGTCGATGCCCTTGACCAGGGTCTGCGAGGGATAGATCCGAATCTTGACACGACCCTTGGTTGCTTCCTCGACTTTCTTCACCCAGGGCAGAATGCCTCTGACCTCGTACAACGACGTCGGCGAATTTTGATCCGCCAATGTCAGCGTGATCTGTTGCGCCCAGCCATGTGACGACAGCGCCAACAGTCCGGCGACGACGCCGCCGGCGAGTTTCGCGAGTGAAAATTTCGTCATATCCCGCCCTTCCCGTTGCGTGATAGCCCCCGACCCCCGCGGCCAGGGATTTTAGCGTCAGAGCGGTGTCGACAACTGTCCAATACAATTTTGCATTACTGCCATGAATTCGGCCTATGTGTCACAAAAGGACGCAGCCGAAAGCGATCCCTGGAGCCACATGCCGCCCGTCGAATCTGCGGGGGCTGGCCCGCCCGGCGGCGAGGCGGGCGCTCAACCGGGCCAAACGCGCGGCCACGAACGATCGAGGCCGCAGCCCGAGCAGGGCCGCGGCCTCGGTTGGTCCTGGCGCGTGGGTCCACGCGCACTCCGTTACTTCTTCAGCAACTCCAAGGTCGCAGCGAGAAGCTCCTTCGCCTCCGGCTTGCCTTTGGCTTCCATCTTCTTCACCCAGTCGTTCCAAATCGGCTCGCCCGCGACCTTGCTCCAGCGCGCCAGTTCCTCCGGCGGCAGAACGTAGCGATGCATCTCGTATTTGCCGGACTTGCCGAACGCCAGCACCACCGGCTCGGCGTCGTCATAAGCGCCCTTGCCGATCGCCTTGCCGCCCTCGATCCCGCTGACGCTCATGATCGCCTGCTGGACGTCCTTCGGCAGGCTGTTCCACCGGGCCTTGTTCATCCCCATGGTGAAATAGACCGCCGCCATCGGAACGACCGTGTAGTATTTGGCGACTTCGTACATGCGGAAACCGTAGATCGCCTCCCACGGCACGGCGGCGCCGTCGATCACGCCCTTGTCGAGCGCGTCGTAGACGTCGGGCATCGGCAGCAACATCGGCACCGCGCCGAGCGCCTTGATCTGATCCGTGGGCGGGCCGCCGCTGGCGCGGATCTTCATGCCCTTGAGGTCCTCCAGCGTCTTCACCTGCTTCTTGCTGGTGAGCAGGATGTACGAGCTCGAGGTCCAGTTCATCAGCGGCTGAACGTCGGCGAATTCCTTCTGCAGCACGGGGTATTTGGCGATCAGCTTGCCGAAGACCTCGCTGCCTTGCGCAGCCGTGGTGAACGGCAGGAACGGCAGGGTGATGACGTCGGACAGCGGGGTCATGTCCGCCCAGTAGCCGTGGAAGCACCAGCCGATATCGGTGACGCCGGCCTTGACGGCGCGCCACATGTCCGGCCCCTTGACCAGGGTCTGCGACGGATAGACCTGGATCTTGACGCGCCCCTTGGTGGCCTCCTCGACCCTCTTGGTCCAGGGCACGACGGCGTTTGTCTCGTACAGCGAATTCGGCGAATTCTGGTCGGCCAGGCTCAGCGTCGTCTGCTGCGCCCAGCAGGACGTCGACAGCGCCACGGCTCCCGCGACCAGTCCGGCACTCAACTTCAGCCTTCTGCTCATACCGCACCCTCTCGTTTGGACGGACAACAACCTCCCGCGGCACGGAACCGCGATGCCGAGCGTCTCGGATCGCCAGGAAGGAATCGAATCGAGTGGGTGTCCAATGCAATGTGCGGTTATTGCCATGAGAATTGTTTATCTGGTTGCGGCGACGGCAAACCGGCACCACCCTGGCGCCGGGACACCGGGGGCATCCTGCCGCAAATCCGGCCCGAGGGAGCTTCTTTTCTGGCCCGTCCGAGCCGGCTGGATCGACGCAGCCCACCGGCGCCGCGCGATTAACTGAACCACCAGAAACAAGGGATGGCCAACGCCCCGACGCAATCGCGTACCATTGTTGCCGAATTTTCCGTGTTCTCTTGCGCCGGGAGCGCGCCGCCCGGAGCCAAAGCCGGCGACGCATGACGGGGTGGGGGATTCTTGGTCCGCATCGGGTTGCTGTCGGTTTGCGCGGTATTCGCCCTGTTGGCGATCGCCATCGCCCTGGAAGCGCCCGGGCCGCATGCAACCGGTTCGCTCGGCTCGGGGCAAAAGCGCGACCGCCTCGCCACGGCGGACGCGACGCCTGCGGGCGACCGCCTTGCCAGCCTGGAAACCGGGATTAGGTCCGACGATACCGCCGGCAACCCGGGCCTGTCGTCCGGCAGGTCGTTCGGCGAACGGTTCTTCTACGACCCGCGTTTCACGTCGTTCGAAGAGCGTTTCGCCGTCACTGGCGTGCGCCCGGCCGGACCGGCCGCCGTCGACGGCGTCGCCGCATCGGCGACCGCGCCGGTCGAGCGGCACACCCGGCCCCCGGCAGCGGCGTCCGCTGCGCAAGAACCGCCGCGCACCGCCCTCCGTCGCCCGGCGCAAAAACTGGCGATGCTCACGCGGGCCCATCTCGAGCTGCCGAGCGGCCACAACGGAGGCGCCGCGCCGCGGCTCGACATCGACGGCCGCACCGCCGTCTATGACATCACGGCGCGGGCGGTCTACCTGCCGAACGGCAGGAAGCTGGAAGCGCATTCGGGGCTCGGCGGCCATATGGACGATCCCCGGGCGGTCACCCTGAAGGGCCGGGGGCCCACGCCGCCGAACGTCTACCGCCTGGTGCTGCGCGAAAGGCCGTTCCACGGCGTTCGCGCCATCCGCCTCATTCCCGTCGACGAGAGCAGGATGCATGGCCGCGACGGCATTCTGGCGCACTCCTACCTGCTCGGCCCCAGCGGGCAATCGAACGGCTGCGTCTCCCTCGACGACTACCCGGCGTTCCTCCGCGCCTTCCTCGATGGCGACGTCAATCGCATGGTGGTGGTCGAGCGTCTCGACACCGCGCCGGGCCCGAAACCCGGGTTGGAATGGGTTGCCGAGGCCTTCGGCAAGCTGTTCAAGCCGAACGGCACCGTCGGCCGCGATCAGGCCGCCGACCGCGGCATCGCCCTGAGCTATCAGTAGCGCGCGACGCCCGCGGCCGCAGACCGCCCGCGGCCGACAGCGAACCTGTCCGATCGAAACCGACGAACGCGCCGGAACGCCGCTGCCGCGACGAAGGCGCGGCGTTCACGGCGGCTTCGAGGCTGCAGGCCCGGCGTCAACGAGCCAGACCGAGAACTCTCGCCGCATCGGGTATTCGGGCGCACGCGGCGGCCATGAACGACTCGTATGTCGTATTGCCCTGGGCGGCGGCCTTCAGAATGCACTCCGCCAGGTAGGCCTTCGTTGCCGTCGTCGCCTGTTGCGACGGCACCCGGGCCATCGCGTCTTCGAGCGCCGCACGCATGAGTTGGACGAGTTTGGAATCATACATCGACAGCGAGCCTCCCTGCCGACCCGACACCGCGGGTACAGGAACAGGACCGGACGACGGGGTCGCGCGGGCGCAAGAAGACGTCGCTGCCGAGGCCTGCAGCCGCGCAGAAGCCCGTCGGAATGACGCACGAGAGGCAGATCATGTGGCGACCTCGCCTGACCGACCAACCGTAGTGTCCTCGAGGCTGCACCCGGGAGTGGCAGGCGTGACGCGCCTGCCGGCGAGCCTCCTTCGATTCCACGGCGCGGTATCTTTCGAAGGGCCCGCGACGTGGCCGCCGGACCGCTTCCAGAAGATTGCGTGGAACCGGTCAAGCCATT
>JAVBUK010000275.1:0-3592 GCA_031555345.1 Xanthobacteraceae bacterium
CGACATCGGGCGGCGCCGCGCCGTCGAGGTCGCGGTCCGCGAACTCGCCCGGACCCCGGCGGTCGCCTGCGCCCCACGCCTGCGCGCCCGCCTCGGTCAGGCGATCGAAACGTGCGGCCAGACCCCGTTCGCGCTGGACAGCGGCGCCGGCCACGACGCCGTCATGTTCGACGGCCTCACCGACGTCGCGATGCTGTTCGTGCGCTGCGGCGACCGCGGCATCAGCCATTCGCCGCGCGAGACCGTCACGGCCGCGGACGCCGACCTCGCCGCGCGCGTACTGCTGGCGACGATCTTGCGGCTCGCGGCCGAAGGCTGAAACGCGATCCCGCGTCTGCCGCGGCTCATGCTCCCTTGAGCCGGCGGTAGCGCCGGATCAGAACGTTGGTTGAACCGTCGTGATCGAGCGCGGGTTCGGCCGCGTTCTCGAGTTCCGGAACGATCCGTTGGGCGAGCGCCTTGCCGAGCTCCACGCCCCATTGGTCGAACGGATTGATCTGCCAGATCGCGCCCTGGGTGAAAACGACGTGCTCGTACAACGCCACCAGCTTGCCCAGGGCGGCCGGCGTCAGGACGTCGAGCAGCAGGGTGTTCGACGGACGATTGCCTTCGAACACGCGATGCGGCACCAGCCAGTCGGGCGTGCCCTCCCGTTTGACCTCGTCGGCGGTCTTGCCGAAGGCGAGCGCTTCCGCCTGGGCGAACACGTTGGCGATCAGCATGTCGTGGTGCCGGCCGAGCGGATTGAGGCTCCGGGCGAAGGCGATGAAGTCGCAGGGGATCAGTCGGGTGCCCTGATGGATCAGTTGGTAGAACGAATGCTGGCCGTTGGTGCCCGGCTCGCCCCAGTAGATCGGCCCGGTGTCGTAGTCGACCGCGACGCCGTCCCGCGTCACGCGCTTGCCGTTGCTCTCCATCGTCAGCTGCTGCAGGTAGGCCGGAAAGCGCTTGAGATACTGCTCGTAGGGCAACACCGCCACCGCCTGGCACCCGAAGAAGTCGGCGTACCAGATCCCCAGCAGGCCGATCAGCACCGGCAGGTTGCGCTCGAACGGCGCGGTGCGGAAGTGCTCATCCATGTCGTGGAAGCCGGCGAGCATGGCGTGGAAATGCTCCGGCCCGATCGCCAGCATGGTCGACAGGCCGATCGCCGAATCCATCGAGTAGCGGCCGCCGACCCAATCCCAGAAGCCGAACATGTTGGCGGTGTCGATGCCGAACTTCGCCACCTCGCTGTCGTTGGTGGAAACGGCGACGAAATGCCGGGCGATCGCCGCTTCGGCGCCCCCGAGGCCGGCGATGAGCCATCGGCGCGCGGCATGCGCATTGGTCATCGTCTCCAGCGTGGTGAAGGTCTTCGATGCGACGATGAACAACGTCTCCGCCGGGTCGAGACCGCGCACCGCCTCGGCGAAATCGGTGCCGTCGATGTTGGAGACGAAGCGGAACGTGCGGGCCGGATCGGCATAGTGCCGCAGCGCCTCGTAGGCCATGACCGGCCCGAGATCGGAACCGCCGATGCCCACATTGATCACGTTGCGGATCGGTTTGCCGGTGTGGCCCTTCCATTCGCCGCTGCGCACCCGCCGGCAGAAATCCGCCATCCGGTCCAGAACGGCATGGACATCGCCCACCACGTCGCGGCCATCGAACACGATGGAGGCGCCGCGCGGCGCCCGCAGGGCGACGTGCAGCACCGCCCGGTTTTCCGTGAGGTTGATCCGCTCGCCCGCGAACATGGCGGCGATCCTGGCCTCGAGCCCGGATTCGCGGGCCAGCCGGCACAACAACCCCAGCGTCTCGTCGGTGACCCGGTTCTTGGAATAGTCGAGGTAGAGGCCGGCGGCCTCGACCGCCAGCCGCTCTCCGCGCGAAGGGTCCTCGGCAAACAGCCGCCGGAGATGGACATCCTTGATCTTCCGGTAGTGCTGTTCCAGCGCGGCCCAGGCCGGGCACGCCCGCAGTGCCGATACGGTCATGTCTCGTTCTCCCGTTGGTTCGGGTTGGATAGGCGCCGTCGATCGCTCCACGACCCAGTGTGCGGCGCTCCCGGCATTCACGCGACCCTTTTTCAACCGCAGCTCGATGTCGGCGCGCGCCGTTGCCTGGGTCTTCTTGTGGACCGCGTGGAGCACATAGATCGCTTCGGCAAAGCGGGCCGGATAAATGCCCCGATAAATGCCACTGGCGTCCCACACCCTGATTTCTTCGACGCCACGCCCGATGCTGGGCATCGGCTTGGCGTCAGAAGGTCGCAATCCGGCCTGCACCCTTCCTGGCGCGTAGCCCGCGCGATCGCGGGCGGTCTCAGAAATCTCCCTGACGCACGTCAAAAATCGCCGAGCCAGTGAAGCGGCTTCAGGCAGAAGCCTATCCTGGCTTCGATATATTATGCAATGCCAGTACAACAGTCGGATCGCAAGTAGCGGTTGCCCGGTCTGGCGCGATCATGCACCGGTTGCGGAAATCATGCCGGAGGATTGGTGCGGATCGACCATGGCAGTCGGTCGAGGAAGCCCGACGTGAATGCGCGACGACTTTGCGGCACCGTCCGGCGCTGCGCCCGTTCGCGGCAATGTCGCCTGGCACACTCACGGGCAGTCGCACGAACACACCGCAGCCGAGCAACCGGGCGCGCTCGTGGAGCCGCTGCTCCCGCCACCGGCTCGTCAGACCGTACCGGTGGCGATTGCGCGGCCGGCCTGCCGGCAGCCGCTATCGTTCCGCGCCCGAAAAGACCACGGCCAGACGCGTGCCGGCATTCGGCTGCGCGACGATGCCGGCCAGCCCTGCGGTCCCGGTCGCCGACACGCGAATCGGCGTATGCGCCAGCGCCGCCGCGTGGGCGGCGGCAACCTGGACCTCGTCGACCACCACCGCATCTCCCCCGCTCGCCCGCAGGCCTTGCGCAATCGCCCACCAGTCGTAGGTCTCGTCGTCAAGAATTCCGTGTGCCAGGCTCCTGGGGGTCGTCTCCCACGGCCACATGAATTGCGATCGATGGCGGGCCGCCGCCACCAGATCACCGTCGCCGAGACGTTGCCAAGCGCGCGCCAGCGGCGCGCAGCCTACGGTTTGCACTGCGATCAGTTTCGGCAATGCGGAAATCAGACCGAGGGCACGGGCGAGGGCAAGACCCTGCGCCAGCGCGCTGGCGAGCGCGCCGCCGCCGACCTGGACGAACTGCGCGTCGGGGGTCGATCCGGGCCTCTTGAACGCCTCGGCCAGCTCGAACGCCAGCGTGCGGCCGCCCTCGATCGCCAGCCCGTTCTCGGTGCCTTGCACCCCGAACGGCAGCGCGCCGGCCGCGACCGCCTCGCGGAAGCGCAGGAAGCACGGATCGCCGGCCTCGCCGGACCGACGCTCGCAGACGGCGATTCGGGCGCCGAGATCGGCAAGCCGCGCCTTCACCGCGGCGTCGGCATCGGGCGGACTGAATACGTCGAGCGGCCAGTCGGCGGCGCGAGCCACCACGGCGGCGGCCAGCGCCGCATTGCCGCACGACGCGATCGCCAGTCGCCGCGTCCGCAGATCGCGGCCGATCGCCAATCCGGCCACCTCGAGCACCCGCAGATAGAGCATCACCCCCATC
>JAVBUK010000467.1:0-3617 GCA_031555345.1 Xanthobacteraceae bacterium
GAACAGGATGGCGTCGGGATAGTTCTCCAGTTCCTTGATGACCTGCTTCAACCGCTCCTCGAAATCGCCGCGATACCGGGTGCCCGCGAGCAGCGTGCCCATGTCGAGGGCGAACACCGTCGCGTTCCGCAGCACGTCCGGCACTTCGCCGTTGACGATGCGGCGGGCGAGCCCTTCGGCGATCGCCGTCTTGCCAACGCCGGCGTCGCCGACGAACAACGGGTTGTTCTTCTGCCGCCGGCACAGGACCTGGATCGTGCGGCTGATCTCGGCGTCGCGGCCGATCAGCGGGTCGATCTTGCCCTCGCGCGCCTTCTTGTTGAGATTGACGCAGTAGGCGTCGAGCGCGTCGCCCTTCTTCTTGGGTTCGTCGCCGGCCTTGGCTTCCGCCTCCTCCTCGGCTCCCCGCGCCGGGCGGGATTCCGCCAAGCCCGGCCGCTTGGCGATGCCGTGGCTGATGTAGTTGACCGCGTCGTAGCGGGTCATTTCCTGCTCCTGCAGGAAATAGGCCGCGTGGCTCTCGCGCTCGGCGAAGATCGCCACCAGCACGTTGGCCCCGGTCACTTCTTCGCGGCCGGACGATTGGACGTGGATCACCGCCCGCTGGATGACGCGCTGGAATCCCGCGGTGGGCTTGGAATCGTCTCCGCCGTCGGTAACCAGGTTCTCCAGTTCAGATTCCACATACGTGGCCAGATCACGGCGCAGCTTGTCGATGTCGACATTGCAGGCCCGCATGACCGCGACGGCATCCTGATCGTCGATCAACGCGAGCAGCAGGTGTTCGAGGGTCGCGTATTCGTGATGCCGCTCGTTGGCCAGTGCCAATGCGCGATGGAGCGACTGTTCGAGGCTGCGAGAGAAGGTCGGCATTCAGTTTGTCTCGTTCTTGGTGGTGGTCCGCCCCCCGGACTTCACGTCGTTTCGGCGTCACTTCTTTTCCATGACGCATTGGAGAGGATGCTGGTGTTTGCGGGCGAAGTCCATCACCTGCGTCACTTTGGTTTCCGCGATCTCGTAGGTGTAGACGCCGCATTCGCCGATCCCGTGATGATGGACGTGCAACATGATCTGCGTCGCCGCCTCCCGGCCCTTGTTGAAGAAGCGTTCGAGCACATGAACGACGAACTCCATCGGCGTGTAGTCGTCGTTGAGCAGCAGCACCCGGTACATGTTCGGCCGCTTGACCCGAGGCTTGGTCTTGCTGATGACCGCGGCACCCGGGCTCCCCTGGTCGGCGCGCTTCTTGCCGTCGTCGGCCAGACGGGGGCGCATACCCCACGCCGGGAGGCCGAGGTCTTCTCCTTCGGGCGCTTGCTGGACCAGTGGGATCATGAATCGTTTCGGTACGTGACTCGAGTGCGTTGCCGGCGAGGACGCGCCGAAGCGGCGGCCCGTAGAGTTAAATAATAGGCAACCCGAACTTTTGCTACTAGGCCATGGACCGACACGCCGGCGCCTTCCCGACTGGGCAACGCCCAAGCGTTGCCGATCCGCCACACCGACCATGGCCATGAAAACACTCATCGAAATCGGGCGAAGGCCGGCCGTCAGGGCGACCCATACGCGCCCCTCCAATGCAACGATGATGCCAACTCTCGCTACCCGAGTGTGCGATATCGCTCGGGCGCATTTCAAAAGATCGAAACGCCAGCGTTGTTCCCTTCCTCGCCGGGCGATCATTCCGGCGGTTGGCGGGTCGGTAGTGCCGTCGATTGCAGCCGCTCTACCACCGATGGTGGCGGGCGGCGCCACCATCCAAACGCCCGGCCTCGTCTGCGGCCGGCCAGTCGTCGACCCGCCCTCGACGCCCCTCTCGAAGCTCCGGCGTTCGATCCCGACGGCGCCGGCACGTCAGGCCGGCCACCGAATGCGACTTGCCTCCCACCGGCGCCGCCCGACGGTCGCCACGGCAGGGGCAGGAAACACGGCTGACGCAGGCCGACGCAAGCCCGAATCACCGGTCCGATGTCGGCGCCCGAGCGACGCCGACATCCCTCGGTCACGGAGCAACCAAGCGGACAGCGATCCGACCGCGTCAACCCGACATTCCGATTCCATCCGACACGTATCGGATACCGAACGGGTGTAGGGTGATCGCGCCGACTGGCTGTGTTGCGATCAGCCATCGGAACGCAGCGACGCCGCAGGACAACCCCGAGGACGGAACCTCGGTTTCCAATATCTTAAAACTCATGTTCCATTTTTCACTAATTCAATAAAATTCATACGCAAGATTACTTATTTGGCCGAGTTTATGCGATCGAATTACACAATGATTCACCGCGGAATATTAGGAAGTCGTTTCGACGAATTGTCAATTTGCTACACGTGAGGCTCCGATGCGTCACCGGCTCTCTTGTCGTGTCTTGAACACGATCCAATCATCCATCCGTTCGGCCTGCGGCGTCTGGCGACGCCTGGGCAAGGAAACCGACGGCAATACGGTGATCATCTTCACCATTGCCTTCATTCCGCTGATCGGGCTGATCGGCACCGCGGTGGATTACAGCCGCGCCGCCGCCATCCGCACCGCCATGCAGGCGGCTGCCGACTCCACCGCGCTTGCGATGTCCAAAGTCGCGTCCTCGTTGACGCCGGCGGAGCTTCAGGCCAAGGCGATCGCCTACTACAAGGCATCGCTCACCCGTAGCGACGCCAATGATGTCACGGTGACGGCGGCCTACGACCGCGAAGCGGAGGATGGCAGCACGGTGGTCATCAAGGCCCAGGCCAACATGATCACGGCCTTCATGGGCGTGATGGGCATCCCCCGGATGGACCTCGGCGTCAGTTCGACCACCGTGTGGGGCAACGTCCGGCTGCGCGTCGCCCTGGCGCTCGACACCACCGGGTCGATGAGCAGTTCAGGCAAAATGGCGGCGCTCAAGACGTCCACCGTCAATCTGCTGAACCAACTCAAGGACATCGCCAGGAACCCCGGCGACGTCTATGTCTCGATCATCCCGTTTGCGAAGGACGTGACGGTTGATCCGGTGGCGAACCTGACAGAGCCGTGGATCGACTGGACCTCCTGGGAAGCCCCGCCATCCTCCGTGCCGGCCGCCAACGTGGGCCCGGGCAAGAACTGTCCGTATGGCAACAACAAATGCAAGACCGGACCGGCCAACAACGCCTCGACCACATCGAAGATCCCGGAAACCGGCACCTACGCCGGCTACATCTGTCCACTCGCGGTCTCCGGCACCCATTACAACGGCTGTTTCGACAGCGTTCAAACCTCACCCGGAACCTGGACGCATACCTGGAAGCCGAACAATCGCTCGACCTGGAAGGGCTGCATCACCGACCGCGGCAACGCCACTGGCCCGCATTCCGCCGGCTATGACATCTCCGCCGCCACTCCCAACCCGGCCGTCGCGGCCTCCAAGTTCCCGGCGGAGAACAGCGACTACTGTTCCTCCAAGCTGATGCCGCTCTCCCACGACTGGGAGGCGATGAAAACGCTGGCCACCAACCTGGTGCCCAACGGCAACACCAACCAGGGCATCGGCTTCGTGCATGCCTGGCAGTCGCTGGTCGGCGGCGGCCCCTACCCGCCCCCGCCCGCAAAAGACTCCCGCTACACCTATCAGGAAGCGATCATGCTGATGTCG
>JAVBUK010000300.1:0-12902 GCA_031555345.1 Xanthobacteraceae bacterium
CGCGAAACCGGCACCCTCACCGCCGACGAACGCACCAAACTGGCGCAGGAGGCGAAGCGGCAGCAGGACGCCGTCGGCTGGCGGCTGGTCGACGACGCGGCGACCGGCGCGTGGCTCGGCCTTCCCTCGAAACTCGTGCCACAAGCCACGGCGGGCAACACCGGCGGCCTCTGGCAGTCGGCGCGCGGCGAGACCAGGATCGACACGTTCCGCCTCGGCAACACGACGCTCGCGGCCGCCTTCGACCAGATGAAACGACAACCGCCCAGCCGCAAGGTCGGCTACAGCGTTATGCGCGGCGACTTTTTCGTCATTTCCGGCCTTCAGGGCCTGAAGAAATTTTACGTCCGTGGCCAGATCAAGGACGCGGAGGTGCGCGCCATCACCATCCTGTACGATCAGGCGATGGAAGGCATCATGGACCCGATCACGGTGGCGATGTCGAACGCCTTCATGGCGTTTCCGGGCACGTCGTTCGTCGGCGTGCTGCCGCCCGGGCCGACACCCCGACCCAAGGTCGAGTACGCCAGCGGCGTCGTGGTCACCGCGACCGGACACATCGTCACCGATCGCCGCGCCACCGAGGGCTGCCAATCGATCACCATCACGCGTCTCGGGCCGGCCGAGCGCGTGGCGCAGGATCGGAGCAACGGGCTGGCGTTGCTGCGCGTCTATGGCACGGAAAGACTGGAGCCGGCGACGATCGGCGGCGACCCCGTCGGCGGACCGGTCACCACGCTGCTCGGCGTCGCCGCCCCGCAGCTGCAGGATGGAGGCGATACCGTCAGCGCCGTCCGGACGCGGATGGTGGCGGAGGGCGGCGCCGTCACGTTCGAGCCCGCGCCGGCAGTCGGTTTCTCCGGATCGGCGGCACTCGATGCCGATGCGCGCTTGATCGGCATGGTGGGGCTGCAGCCGGACAGCGCCGCCGGCACACCCCCGCCGCGCGCCATCCTGGTGCCGGCCAAATCGATCCGCACCTTTCTGTACGCCCAGAGCGTGGCGCCCCACTCGGGTCCCGCCAACCTGGACGCCGTCAAGGCGGCGATCGTAAGGGTGATCTGCGTTCGGCGATGACGTGCAATCCCTGACCCGACCACATCCCCGCGAGCGAAAGGAAACCGCCATGGCGCAAGAGGTCCGATCCCCGATCGGCGGAACCGTTCAGAACATCCTGGTCGAACCGGGAGCGAAAGTCGCGGTCGACGACGAATTGATTGTCGTCGAGGCGATGAAGATGCAGAACTCCATCCATGCACCCATCACCGGCACCGTGAAGGAAGTACGGGTGAAAACCGGCGACAGAATCGAGGGCGAGACCGTCCTCATGATCATCGAATGACACGAGACCCCGCCGGCCCGCGGCCCGGATCGGCCGATTTCGCCAAACCGACAGCGCACAGCGAACGTCACACCAGGTCGGGATCGTATCGCCTGCCGGCGACCGAAGCCGCGTCGTGATCGGCCGCCGCCGGCTTCGTGCGCGCGCCGAGATCAAACCGGCGATTTGGGCTCGACCAAACCGCGGGTTCGAGTTCCCGATCGGTCGGATTTCGGACGCCACCGCCGATGTCCCGCCGGCGGGCCATACAGGATGCGAAACGTTGGCGACCGCCGCAGCGGACCACAAACTTGGAGCAGCGTCGTGCTGCCGGCATGCAGGCACCGGTTGCGGCGTCGCGAGCCAGTGCGACGCTTTGCCTCGGAGGCGCCACGGATAAGGCTTCGAGAGCCGATGACCGTCGGTCGCGGCGTGTCGGAGCGACACACGACGATCATGTTCCCTGGCCCGCCGTGCAAATGCCGGGTGATCGGAATGCGGCCTTGGGTCGCGGGGCAAATTTCCCGGCTACATTGCGAATAGTCAAAGGCGATGACTGACCTTTTCCGTATGACCGCGCGCGGGTTGTCGCTCGCGCCGCCATTGGAGCGTTGCGGCGCGGTCTTGCGCCGGGGGTCAAACAACTCTCATCCACACTCCAATACGGGGATGGCTTAGCGATGTATTCCCGCCTGCTTCGCCATTTCCTCGCGGTCGTGGAGCACAAAGGCATCACTTCGGCGGCGGATGAGCTGCATATCAGCCAACCGGCGCTGACCAAGAGCATCCGCCAACTCGAGGACAATCTCGGGGTCACCCTGTTCGAGCGCATGCCGACGGGTGTCGTTCCGACGCCGTTCGGCGAGATCCTGGCCCGCCGGGTGCGGCTGATGGATCTCGAATATCGCCACGCGCTCGCCGAGATCCACTCGATCAAGGGCGGCGCCGGCGGAGCGATCAGCATCGGCGCCGCACCGGTCTGGATGGTGCAGATCCTGCCGCCGATCATCGTCGAGTTCTGCCGCAACCAACCGAAGGTCAAGGTCAAGCTCAAGAGTGGCGTGATCGACACGATGGTGCCGGCATTGCTCGGCGGGGAACTCGACGTCGTCTGCGCTTCGCTCGATTTTCCCAGCCATCCGGAGATCGTCAAGGAACGCTTGACCGACATCCGGCACGTGCTGGTCGCGCGCGCCGGCCACCCGCTGGTGCAACGCAACGACGTTTCACCGGCCGACCTGCTCGCCTTTCCGTGGCTGGCGCTGGCCAACGACTACATCGGCGCCGCCCGCGTGAACTCGTTCTTCGCCGCCAATGAGCTCGATCCACCGCTGACCGCGGTCGAAACCACCTCGACATCGAGCATGTTCAGCCTGCTGCAGCACGGCGACTTCATCGTCAACCTGCCGACCTTGCTGCTGCCCTACGCCGAAGCGGTCGGACTGGCACGACTGCCGATCCGAGGAACCTTGTGGGATTCGCCCGCCGGGATCGCCTACCGAATGACCAAATCTCCGGTACCGGCCATCAATTCGTTTTGTGCGCTGGTCCGGTCGCATTTCGCCATCTGATACGCCGTCCGCGTGATTGCTTGGTGATCGGCGGCCGGCTCCTTCGCTGTCGCGGGCCCGCGCCACCGAACCCGGGCGCCGCCATCGAGCGGTACCGGATGCAGTGGCCGCCGATGACGATGCGGACGCGATTTGGACAGGGCAGAGGATTTACTGGGAGGGAACAAGTTTTCCGTCCGCCCCCGGCGGCGGACTCGGCTTTTTTTCGCCTGTCAAAGCCTGAAATACGCATTCAACTCGACAGAATTGCTTTCGAATCCTGCCAATCTCCTGAATACGACCCGATCATTACCTCGGGCAGCCCCATGCAAATCCAGCCGTATTCCTTCCGCTTATGAGGTCAGGACAATTAGTCATTGGACACCCGCGGGGTCCGCACTCATACAATAGCTATCTTTTTCGTGACATAGAGCATCTGCCATGAAAGCTGTCGTTGAACCCGGCACGGGTCTGACATTCGTCGAATTGAGCCATACCTTCGGGCCTGGAATCCCGATTTTCCCCGGTGATCCCGACATCAAGATCGAGCGTGGCGGCATGCACGCGCGCGATGGGGTGCTCGGCACCCGGGTCACCATGAACATGCACAATTCTACGCACGTGAATGCGCCGCTCCATCTTGTCCAGCGCGGCGCCGACATGGCGAGCGTTCCGATCGACCGCCTGTTCGGCAGCGGCGTCATTCTCGGTATCCCGAAGAAAAAGTGGGAACTGGTGACGCCGCAGGACCTGGAAAAGGCCAAGGTGCCGGTCCAGGCCGGCGACATCGTCATCATCAATACCGGCTGGCACCGCAAATACTCGGAGAGTCAGGAGTATTTCGGCTATGCGCCCGGCCTGAGCAAGGCCGCAGCCGAATGGCTCATCGCCAAGAAGGTGAACGCGGTCGGCATGGACACCGCCGCCATCGATCATCCGCTGGCGACCTCGCTGGCCGGGCACCGCAATGGCCCGACCATGAAGCGTCTGGTGGGCTGGTACGAGAAGGAAACCGGACGGACTGCCATCAAGGACTTCCCGGAATGGCTGCCCGCCAACCGGGCCCTGCTCCAGGCTGGCATTCCCACCATCGAGAACGCCGGCGGCGACCTGGACGAGGTGACCGACCGACGATGCACCATCCATGCACTGCCGGTGAAGTGGCGTCAGGGCGATGGCTGGATCATCCGCCTGATGGCGATCCTCGATCCTTCCGGCAAGTATCGCATCGAGCGCGGCGCCTGAAGCCGGTCACCCTTTCGGATAACCTGTAACGAGATAAACCCATGGCTGAGATTATCGGAGCCAACGGCCTGCGCTACTACGACCTGAGCAACGTCTTCGGTCACGGCGTGCCGCAGTGGCCGTCAGGCGCGGCGCTCAACGTCCGCGTGACCAAGTTCCATGCCCTCAACGGCATGTTGGTGCAGGACATCGAGTCGATCGTGCATCGCAGCACCCATATGGATGCCGCCCTGCACGTCACTGAGAACGCCGCATCGCTGACCGGCTACAACACCGCCAGCTTCTTCGGCACCGGCGTCTGCGTGTCGATCCCGAAGGGCAAGTGGGGCGTCGTCACCGCCGACGATCTGGAGAAGGCCACGCCGAAGATCGAGAAGGGCGACATCCTGATCATCAACACCGGCACGCATCACCTGCTGGAAGACTGCGACGAATACTACGCCTATTCGCCCGGCTGCTACAAAGAAGCCGCCGAATGGATGGTGGAACGCGGCGTCAAGATGATGGGCATCACCGTGCAGGCGCTGGACCATCCGCTCGGCACCAAGCTGCTCAACCACGGCCCCGGCCCCACCCATCCGTGGCTCGCCGACGAATACCGCGAGTTCACCGGACGCGACGTCTACAAGGACTTCCCGTACTGGGAGCCGTGCCACAAGATCATCATGAACGCCGGCATTCCGGGCATCGAGAACGTCGGCGGCGACGTCGACCTCGTCACCGGCAAGCGCTGCACGTTCATGACGTTCCCCTGGCGGTGGCCCACCGGCGAGGGTTGCCCGGTGCGCCTGATCGCGGTCACCGACCCCGATCAGAAGTATCGCATCAGCTAGGGCGCCGACTTGCACGACACGAACCGACGCCGCCCGGTGCGACTGATCGCAGCGGACCGGCGTCGGTGATCAACCAGGAATCGCCCACCCTCCGCGGGGTGGGCGTTCTGCGTATGGCAGCCGGCCGAGACCTAGCGATCGCCGGCGGACGGAAGGGTGAAAACGATGATGAAGATGTTTGATCTGACCGGCAAAGGCGCTGTCGTGATCGGCGGCGCCGGCGGCCTCGGACTGGCGATCGTCAAGGGACTGGCGGAAGCCGGCGCGAAGGTCGCGATCGCCGACATGCGGGACGAGGATTCCCTCAAGAATTCGGCCAAAGAGGTCAAGGACGAGGTCGGCAAGACCGTCAGCTACTACAAGGTGGACGCCACCAACGAGGCGAGCGTCGAGGCCCTGGTCGCCGCGACCGCGAAGGAACTCGGCAAAATCGACATCCTGGTCAACGCCCAGGGGATCAACAAGAAGTTTGCGGCCGAAGAATTCCCGCTCGACGCCTTCAAGTTGATGTTCGACGTGAACGTGGGCAGCGTGATGCTGACCTGCAAGCACTTCGGCAAGCACATGATGGCGAACAAGTACGGCAAGATCGTCAACATCTCGTCGGTGCGCGGCAAGATCGCCACCCGCGGTGCCGGCAACGTCGGCTATTGCGGCACCAAGGGCGCCCTGGACATGATCACGCGCCAGTTCGCCTCCGAGTACGGCCCCCACAACATCACGGTCAACGCGATCGGCCCGACCGTCACCGAGACGCCGATGATGACCGAGATCCTCAACCAGCGCGGCCCGGAGGCCCGCAAGGGCTATGCGGAAGGCAACCCGCTCAAGCGCATGGCGCTGCCGTCCGACGTGGTCGGCCCGGCGATCTTCCTGGCCTCCGAGGCGTCGTGCTTCGTGACCGGCAACATCCTCTATCCGGATGGCGGCCTGACCTGCGTCGGCTGATCGCGACACATGCCTTTGCACGCCGGCCTCGTCCTGCACGGGACGAGGCCGTTTTCGTTTGTCGGCCGGGAGCCGGCACGTCCGGCGCCAGCATCGGAATGCCGATCGCTCGGATGTCTTGCCGCGGGTCGGCGGCAGCGATTCTGCTTTCCGATACCGCCTTGGCCGACCTTCCGCGAAAAACAAAGGCCGCTCGCCAAGACCGACCACGCGACCGATCGCCGCGGCGATTGATCCGGCTACCCCCGGCGTGGAGACGAACGCATATTTTTTTACCAGTTTTTGTCCGTGGCCGTTTTTCCCCCGCAATATGTCGAGGAACCGCCGCCATCACTGTTTTCCGCCTTCCGCCATGAATTTTGGAAATGCAAACCAGTGAAATTACTATTGGAGATTCCGGGCGTTGATCCCTAGCTTGTGCTACCCGGAAGGTACTGTCCACCGGCGCCCTTTTTTCAAGATATGGCACCACGCCATTGTCGGCGACGTGCGAGTTGGGCGGTCCTGGAATTGACAAAACCGAGAGAACCGAGAGCATGAACAAGAAGATCGTCATTACGTGTGCGCTGAGCGGCGCCGGCACGACGCGTGCGCAGACCCCTCACGTCCCGATCACGCCCGACGAAATCGCGGCCAACGCCGTCGCCTGCGGCAAGGCCGGTGCATCGGTGATCCACATCCACGTACGCGATCCGCAGGGCAAGAACTCGATGGCCACGGAGACGTGGGTCGAGGTGGTGAACAAGACCCGCAAGGCGGCGGCCGACGCCGGCGTCGACATCGTGCTCAACCTGACCACGTCGGGCAGCGCGTTCTCCGAAGACCTGCGGTGCGCCCATCTGCCGATCCTCAAGCCGGAAATGTGCTCCTACGACCCCGGCACGATGAACTGGGCGAACAGCTACGTGTTCCTCAACACGCCGAAATTCCTGGAGCGCCTCGGCACCCTGACCCAGGAACTGCAGGTCAAGCCGGAAATCGAGATCTTCGACGCCGGCATGATCGGCAACGTTGAGTATTATCTCAAGAAGGGCTTCCTCAAGCTGCCGCTGCACTACCAGCTGGTGCTCGACGTTCCCGGCGGCATGCCGGGCACGCTCGAGAGCGTCGCGTTCCTGACCAGCAAGTTCCAGCCGAATTGCACCTGGTCGATCACCGGCATCGGCAAGGCGCACGTGCCGATGATGCTGGCCGGCCTCGCCGCCGGAGCGCATGGCCTGCGCGTCGGCCTGGAAGACAACATCTTCCTGGAAAAGGGCGTGCTGGCGACCAACGTCCAGCTGGTCCAGCGGGCCGTCGAGTTGAGCAAGGCGGTGGGTCGGGAAATCGCGACGGCCGCCGAGGCCCGTCAGATTCTCGGCCTGGTGAAACACGTCTGATCGATGATCGAGCCCACGCTCTGATCGCCGCTTGCGCGCCGACGAAACCATCCCGCCCTGCGCGGCGTTTCGTCGGCGTTTTGTCGCGATGCGGCGGTGAGCATGGGTCGAACCAGACCTCTCAAGCGGAGCGCACGATGAATCTCGCGGATATCAAGAAAATCGCCGTCCTGGGTGCGGGCACGATGGGGCCCGGCATCGCCCAGAACTTCGCGTCGGGTGGCTACGAGGTGAGCCTCTATACCCGCAGCACCGGCACCCTGGACAAGGCCAAGGTGATGCTGCGCACCAACCTCGGCACCTTCGTCGAGGAGGGGCTGCTGTCCACCGCCGACGCCAAGCAGGTCGAGGAGCGCATCTCCTTCACCAACACCCTGTCGGACGCCATCAAGGGCGCCCAGTTCATCCAGGAGACCGTGGCCGAGAAGCCGGACATCAAGACCGAGATGTTCAAGGAACTCGACGCCAGCCTGCCGAAGGACGTGATCATCGCGTCGAACGCCTCGTCGCTCAATCCGTTCACGCTGGCGCCGGAAAGCCGTCTGCCCAACTTCACCACCGCGCACTGGTACGCGCCGCCGCACATCATTCCGCTGGTCGAGGTCGCCAAGGGCGAGAAGACCAGCGAGGAGACGATGAAGACGACCGTCGACCTCCTGAACAAGTGCGGCAAGATCGCCGTGCGGCTCGAGAAGTTCGTTCCCGGCTACATCATCAACCGCATCCAGATCCTGCTGAACACCGAGGTGTTCTATCTGCTGGACAACGGCATCTGCACGCCGGAGCAGCTCGACCTCGCCGTGAAGGCGAGCCTGATGCCGCGCGGCATGGTGCTCGGGCTGGTGCAACGGTACGATTTCACCGGACTGGACATCAGCGCCAACAACATCATCAACGCCAGCTACAAGATGCCGGAAACCAGCAAGCGGCCCAAGGCGCTGTTCGACCACGTCGACAAGGGCGAGCTGGGCGTCAAGACCGGCAAGGGCTTCTTCGACTACGGCGGACGCTCTCCCGCCGAACTCGCCAAGAAGCGCGACCAGATGCTGTTGAAGGTCTTCAAGGTAACGACGGACCTGATCAGAGAAAAAATCTGATCCGATCGTCGTTTGTTCCGCCGCCGGCGCGCACGACAAACCGATACCCGTCCGGTATTGTTTTTCGCGCCGGCGGTCGGATTCAGCGGGCATCCGCCCCGGTCTGATGCGCCGACCGCGTCGTGTTCGGCGGACGATGACCGCCCTCGAACGCCAGGGTCGACCGATCCCGCGGAGGGCCGCATCCCGTTGTCGACGGCATTCTCCGCCGCGTGCTAGAGGGACCAACGCCCCCTTGAGCCGCCCGCGAGAGATGATGAACTCGACCGCAAATGTGCTGCTGGTGCTCGGCCTGCCCGAGCCGATCGCCGCCGCTTATCAAACCCGCCTGCAGGCCCAGGTCCCGCAGGCCAAGATCGACCGCGTCGACCACTATTCGAAGGTCGATCCCCTGATCGCCCAGGCGGACGCGCTGATCACCTTCCCGGCCATGATCCGCGACGAGACCCTGCGCAAGGCGCCGCGGCTGCGATGGGCCCAGGCGCTCACCACCGGCGTCGACGGCCTGATCGACCTGCCGTCGCTGCGGCCGGAAGTCATCGTCACCAACGTGCGCGGCATTCACGGGGCGCCGGTATCCGAATCGGCCCTGCTTTCGATGCTGGCGCTGGCCCGCCAGCTGCCGCGCTCGATCCGGGCGCAGGACAAGCACCATTGGGACGCCTGGCCGTCGTCGCTGCTCGACGGCAAAACGGTCGGCATCCTGGGCGTGGGTGCGATCGCGGAAGCGCTGGCGCCGCGCTGCAAGGCCATGGGCCTGCGCGTGATCGGCATTTCGTCGACGACCGACCGCACCCCGGCCGGGTTCGACGAAATGCGGCCCCGCGACCGGCTGGCCGAGGCGGTCGCCGATCTCGACTTCTTCGTCCTGCTGACGCCGCTGACCCCGCAGACGCGCCACATCGTCGACGCGCGCATTCTCGCGGCGATGAAGCCGACCAGCTTTCTGGTGAACGTCGCACGCGGCGGAATCGTCAAAGACGACGACCTGCTCGCGGCGCTGCGCGACGGCCGCATCGCCGGAGCCTCGCTCGACGCCTTCGAGCAGGAACCGTTGCCGCCGGATCATCCGTTGTGGTCGTCCCCCAACGTCATCATCACCGCCCACATCGCCGGCTTCAACGATGAATACATCGACCGCGCGATGCCGATCCTGGTGCACAACCTCGAGAACTTCATCGCCGGCCGAACCGACGACATGCTGCATCGCGTGAAGCGCTGACGCCGTCGGCGCCGGGACCACACCGGCCGGTTTGTCACCGGCGTGCCGTCAGGCTTCGGCCGCGCTCGCCGGCCGGCGGACGACGTCGATCACGGTGCCGTCACGGTACTCCACCAGTGCCACGATCCGGTCGTCCAACGCGACCGGATCGGGAATGCCGGTCAGCGCCAGTGCCTCGGCGCGCAGCTGATCGATGCTTTTCACCGCCAGGCCGGCGGCACACAGACGTCGCATCAGGTCGGGCCGCCGCGGGTTGACCGCCACCCCGTGCTCGGTCACCAGGCAATCGACCGTCTCGCCCGGCGTCGTCGCCGTCAGCACGCGATCGACGATGATCGGCAGGTGCCTGCGCGCCAGCTTGGCGACGATGATGGTCAAAGCCGCGCCGGCCGCCGCATCCGAATGCCCACCCGAGCCACCCATGATCAGGCCGGTCGAGCCGGTCACCACGTTGACGTTGAAGTCGACATCGATCTCGGTGGCGCCGAGCACCGCGACATCCAGCCGGTCGACCGCGCAGCCGCACGAAAACGGATTGGCGTACTGCGAACAACCGATCTCGACATGATTTCTGTTGCGCCCGAGCGAGCGCACGGCTTCGAGATCGAAACTCTGGACGTCGAGGAGCCGCCGGAAGAGACCCTCCTCCAACATTTCGACCATGTAGCTGGTGATGCCGCCCAAGGCGAAGCCGCCGATTATTCGCTGTTCGCGCATGCGCCGGCGCACGTAGTGTGCGCTGGCGAGCGACGCCCCCCCTGCTCCGGTCTGGAACGAGAAACCGTCCCTCAACAGACCGCTCGCCTCAATCACTCGCGCGGTGGTGTGCGCGATCTCGTGATCGACCGGTTTGCGCGACATCGCCGTCGTCCCCGACGCGATGCCCTGCGCGTCGCCGATGCTGTCGACCACCACGACATGGTCGACGCGGGTCTGAGGAATCGAAGCGGGCGCGAGCGGGTACGGCCGCAGGCAATCGGTGATCGCCACCACGACGTCGGCATACTCGGCGTCGGCGAACGCATAGCCGAGCGGACCGCACGCGGTCGGCCCCTCGATCCCGGTCAGATTTCCGTAGTCGTCCGCCGCCGGCGCCGCGATGAAGGCGACGTCGATCCGCAAAGCGCCGGTTTCGATCGCGCGAACGCGGCCGCCGTGCGTGCGCAACACGACCGGCGTAGCCAGGAGCCCGGCCGACACGGCATTCGCCATCGGCCCGGCCACGTAGTTGGTGTCCAGGCTGGTGACGGTGCCGGTGCGGACATGGTCGACCAAGGGCGCGTGAACCGGAAATATCGAGCTCGCTGCGACTTTGAGATCCCTGATACCCAGGAGGGCGGCGGTCGCCAGCACCCCGTTGAGCACCGCATCGCCGTTGCGAAGGTGATGGTGGAACGACAATGTCATGCCGTCGCGGACACCCGCCGCGTCGAATGCCGCCTCCAGGCCGGGCAACAATTTGCTCCGGCCGGGGCGCACCGCTCTGATCGGCGGCGCGTGCCGACGGCCGCCGGCCGGCGTCGCGAAGGCCCCTGCAAACGGTGTGATCGCGCCGTAGCCCTCCGCCCTATCGGGAAGGTCGCGTCCGAGCACGTTCTTCATCGGGTGGCCTCAGAGGTCGAAGCTTTTTCGGTGTCGGTCGCCGATCCGAAAACAGGTCCGAGGGCCGATCGGTTCACCATCTTGGTCGAACGGTCCGGAGGTTCGCCGGGCCTCGCCATGAACACTTCCCATGCCATCGAGCCGAAGCACTTCGCAGCGGATTCCCCGCGACGACGCGCAGCTTTCTGGCAGACCGGCATGAAAGGCGTTTCCGTCCGGTCGCCGCCCGGCATCCAACCCGCAGTGTATTTCTTCCCCATCGACCATCCTGTCCAGCACCGCCTTGATGGCAGCAATTCCGTCAAGGTTGATCAACGACATATAGCGGCGGTGTGCCGCAAGATGAGGCACTTGCCTGATTTGCTGCCCCGCCATCAGGTCGACGAGCATCGGCTTCTCCGGCACCCCGCTTCCGCGAATTCCGCCGGACCTTGACCGGTCTTGGCATGGTGTTGGTGTCGTCTCGAAGACCGCAACGAAGCAGTCGGGGCCGCCGAAATCGCCCGATTTCAAGGTCTGAGCGAGGTCGATGCCGCCGCGGTTGCGCGTCCATCGCGTTCGTCCGCGCACCTTGCCGAGCCCTGGATCAAACGCGTCCAGCGAAGGTATGCCGGTCGGACCCCTGGGGCTTTCGCGCCATCGCGCGCTTTCCACCAGGGCGGGGGCGGTTGCCGCGCTCGAATCACGAAAAACCCGGCGAGCCAAGCCGCGGACGAGCTGCAAGAAACAACCCAAGCGCTTGATTTTGCTGGCGGTCCCGACAGGACTCGAACCTGTGACCTTCGGTTTAGGAAACCGCTGCTCTGTCCAGCTGAGCTACGGGACCCGCGCGCCATCGATAGCCCGGCAGCGGGCCGCTGTCATCTGCCGTGTGGCGCCAGGCTTCGGCGGTCACACGCGGCAAGGTCTTCGCGACACACCTCCGGCGACGGGGGGCGTGGCGGCGACAACGCGGTTCAAGCCGACGCCCCGATCCTCGCCACCGGTCGACGACGATTGGCCGCTTCGCGCCGCCGAGCTTCCTTGCGTCGCGCTCCTCACGCCACCGCCCGCTCGCGGTCGCCATCGGAATTCGTCTCGCCGACCCATGCATCGGCGGCGAACCATTCGTGCGTGGTGCGGCACAACGGACAGAACGTGCGGCTGAAGAACACGGGTGTCGCTCGGAACATGGCGCGGTCGGCTTCGATACCGGTCGAGATGGCGCGGCGCGTTTCGGGACAACGAATCATGACGAAACCCATGTCGTGCTCCTTCGATCTGCTTCGTTTGGTGCAGCGTAAGATGCTGTGCCGCTGTGAAGGAACGACAAACTTGGGGTGACGAATCCAAGGCAATGTCGCGGCAAACAGCGGAATGGCTGCAAAATAAGTTGAACGGGAACGTTCGACGGCTTGCGGCGTTAGGCTTTTTCGTACCGCGCGATCGCCTGCAGCGATCGCGCACGCGGACCGTGTGATCGCCGCAGTATTTCCCGTCGTCGTCGACAGCGCCGCCTTTTCGAGCGCGGGCGCGCATCGTTGTCGATTCGCGTGCGGCGTCGGGGCAAACTTGGTTCGGCCGGCGTGCCGCCCGACGACGCGCAGCGACTTCCGAACGCCTCGACCCATTCTGCATTCTCGGCGTCTCGAACAGCGAACGCGCGTTTTCGCCGCGCGGCCGGGTTCACCCGCTCTTGCCGCCGTGCGTCCGATCAGACGATGGA
>JAVBUK010000309.1:0-3998 GCA_031555345.1 Xanthobacteraceae bacterium
GCCATCCGGGGGTGTCGATTGGATTTGACGTCCCGATTAAGAGCGTGCCGCACGCGTGACCGGAACGTCAAATCCACCACACTTGATCCTGGTGATCGGCGGATGACCGGCGCCCGGTTGGCTTGATCGAGCCCGCGATCCGGGTTCGAAAAATCCGGCCGGTTGCGTCCTTCCGACCCGGGAGAATGAATTTGCGCGCATTGGTGCTGAGTGGCGGAGGCCCGCGGGCCATTGCCTGGGAAACCGGCTTCCTGGCTGGGCTGGCGCAATGCGGTGTGGATGCCGGGCGGGCCGACCTCGTCCTCGGGACCTCGGCCGGCGCGTATGTGGGGGTGCAGATCGCGGCCGGGCTCGATCCGGTCGAACTCGCCGACACGCTCACCCGGAGGCGCGCGGCGCAGCCGACCTATGCGCCGGAGGCGCTGGCGCGGCTGCCGGCGCTGTTCGGCAAGGCCCAGGGCGGCGACGCCGTCGCGCGTGCGGAGGTTGGGGCGATCGCGCTGGCGGCGTCGACGGAAAGCGAACCCGATTACGTCGCCGGGGTCGCGGCGCGTCTACCGCCCGCGCTCACGCGCCCGCCGCGGGCGTGGCCGGCCGCCTTCGGCTGCACCGTGGTGGACGCACACAGCGGCGCGTTCACCATGCTGGCGGCGGATTGCGGTGCCGACCCCTGCCGCGCGGTGGCGGCGAGTTGCAGCCTTCCGGGCCTCGATCCACCGGTCGACATCGGCGGGCGGCACTACATGGACGGCGGCATGCGCTCGGCCACCAACGCCGACCAAGCGCTTGGGCATGCGATTGTCCTGGTGCTGGCGTTCCAGCCGGGCGGGCCGGTGGGTGAGCGGATGGGCGTGCGCGTACGGCGCGAGGTGGCGGTGCTGTGCGAGGCGGGCGCGAAGGTCGAGATCGTCACGCCGGACGAGGCGACACTGGCGGCGCTGGGGCCGCAGGCGTTGTCGATGGAGTGCGGCCCGGAGGTCGTGCGCTGCGCTATCGAGCAGGGCTGTGCGTGCGCTCCCGGCCTGACCGGGTTCTGGAACGCGAGGTGACGCGGATACCCTGCGCAGTGCCCTTCACATCGGCCTGCATTATGAATAGGCCTGCCGCATGAGCAAGGCTTTCACCCGGGAAACCGATGCGGATCCGGACGATCACGAGGATCAGCCGGACGATCTGCCGCGCCACGTCAAGAACTACGTCACGCCTGCGGGACATGCCGCCCTGCAAGCTGAGCTTCGACGGTTGCGGCAGGAGGAGCGGCCCAAGGTCGTCGAGATCGTCAGCTGGGCGGCGAGCAACGGCGACCGCTCGGAGAACGCCGATTATCATTACGGCAAGAAGCGGCTGCGCGAGATTGACCGGCGCCTGCGCTATCTCACCAAACGGCTGGAGAGCGCGGTGGTCGTCGACCCGAAAGCGCAGCAGGCGCTGCGCCAGGTCTTTTTCGGCGCCACGGTCACTTATGCCAAGGCGGACGGCCGCGAACACACCGTCACGCTGGTCGGGGTGGACGAAGCCGACTGGTCCAAGGGCAAGATCAGCTGGCTGTCGCCGGTCGCCCAGGCGTTGATGAAGGCCAAGGTCGACGACTGCGTGCAGTTGCGCACGCCGCAGGGCTGGGAAGACATCGAAGTGGTCGCGATCCGCTACGGCTAGTGTCCCGGTTCCGACGTTCGTACAGGGCGGGCTTACAACGGATATGAACGTCAAATTCGCGCCACCGGCGAGGCTCAGTGGCAGACACGGTCGCCGCGAACGGTCACGCGCTGCCCGAACACGTGTTGGAACGCGGCCGCTGGAATCGCAACCGCCCGATCCGTTCCGTCGTAAACGCTCGTGAACAAATCGAAACTCATCGCGCTTCCCTTGCGCCAACGGTCCGTTGCACGAAGCACCGCGACAATCACGTGTTCGGAACACTTTCATCAACCAGGCCGCGCTCGAGCGTATGCAGTTCTCCGCGTCGAGGTCAGACCACATCCGTTCGTCTGGTGGCATCCAATTGCCGCACCGGAGCGCTCGAAGCGCGATTGACAACAAGGTCGACGCATCGGATTGAGACGCGCACGAATCCACCCACCTCATCGATTGGTAACCGCGCCAAATGTCCGATTTTTTGTTGGGTGCTGCGCTGGGGGCCGCGCTGGGCGCCGGCGTTTCATTCGGGTTGATGCGGCACGCGCGCCGGTCATCCGACGCGCCGGGCGCGGCGGTGTCGCCGTCCGAGGGCCAGGCGCGGGCGGAAAGCGTCGTGGAGGGCGATCGGGCGCCGGACAGCCCGCCTCGAGCGCAGATGCCGGATGACGGCACGAAGTTCGTGGCCGTCCTGCAACCGCTGACCAAGGCGTTGCTGCTGGTGGCGGACGATCTCGATCACCCGGGCGTGTTGCCGAGCATGCCGGAGTTCCAGGCGGTGGTCGGTGTGTTGCGCCGTCCCGACGTCGGCGTTGCGGTGCTTCGACAATATGCGCTGGGCAGCGATTGGCCGCTCGCCTGCGCGGCGTTCGTCGTACTGGCGGACCATCGCGACCGGCAGGCGTTTTGCGATCAGGTGTTGCAGAACTTGGAGCGTATGCGGCCGTTCGTGCTGCTCTATGCGTTCCGCTTCCTGGCCTCGCTGGAAAGCCGCCCGCCGGTCGGCGCGGCGGTGCTCCGGGCGTCGGAATGGTGGGCCAACAATCCGGTCATCCCCGAATTCTTCCAGGACTATTTTGCCCGCTGCGCGACCTTGGGTGACACGCCGGGGTTCGGCGATGCCCTCGGCCTGGCGACCAAGCTTGCGGTCGAGCCGATCCGGGAGTTGTTGCGGAAGATCCAGCATCCCTTCGCCGAGCCGCTGGCGACCATGCTGCGGCAGTGGGACGAGACCCGGATCGACCGCGACTTTCTTCTCGGGGTCGGCACGCTGTGGGATCCGGCCGCGTCGGACGAGCTTCTGGTCGTGCCGCCGTCCTGGCACGACCTGCTGGCGGCGGCCGAGACCGCAATTTGCCAGCCCCGCCCACGCTCCGTGGTGGTCAGCGGCGATGCGCGGATCGGCAAGTCGGCCTTCCTAAAACTGCTCGGCGGGCGCCTGCAGGACGCCGGCTGGAGCGTCTTCGCGGCGAGCGGCAACGAGCTGATGGCGGATCAGATGTACATCGGCCAGCTCGAAGGGCGCATCCGCAAGCTGGTCGAGGCGCTGCATGCCCGCCGCCGGGTGGTCTGGCATGTCAGCGACCTGACCCAGATCGCCGCCAGCGGCACCCACCAGGGCCAGTCCGCCTCCATCCTCGACCAGATTCTGCCGGCGCTGGCCTCCGGCAACCTGATCATCCTGGCGGAGACCAGCCGGGCCGGCGCGACCCTGCTGTTTCAGAAGCGGCCGTCGTTGCGCGCGGCGATGGAGACGGTGCCGCTGCAGCCGATGGACGAAACGGCCGCCTTGGCGCTGGCGGAAAGATTGGGCGAGCGCATGACGCAGCAGCTCGGCCTCGCGGTGTCGCCACCGACGGTCGCGGCCGCATTGGAGCTGGCACAGCACTATCTCGGCGACGGCCAACGGCCCGGCGCGGTGCTCGATCTTCTCAAGCGCGCGGCCCTGCACGCGATCAACGCCGGTGACATGGTGCTCACCGTCGACAGCCTCCTGGCCACCCTGGCGCAGATCTCCGGCCTGCCGCGGATCATTCTCGACACCGGCCAGCGGGTGGATCTTGCGGCGGTGCGGGATTTCTTCACCCAGCGGGTCATGGGCCAGGACGAGGCGGTGAAGGCCGTGGTCGACCGGATCGCCATGCTCAAGGCCGGGCTCACCGATCCGGGCCGCCCGATCGGCGTGCTGTTGCTGGCTGGTCCGACCGGCACCGGCAAGACCCAGCTGGTCAAGACGCTGGCCGAATTCCTGTTCGGGTCGCAGGAGCGCATGATCCGGCTGGACATGAGCGAGTTCCAGGAGCGGCACACCGTGTCGCGCCTGGTCGGTGCCCCTCCCGGCTACGTCGGTTACGACGGGGCCG
>JAVBUK010000530.1:0-6149 GCA_031555345.1 Xanthobacteraceae bacterium
TGGCGAGGTAGCGCGTGCCGAACAGCTTGGCGACCAGGCCGGCGGTCGGCGGCACGGTGGCGAGCCAGGTGAAGCCGAGCGCCGCGGCGAAGACGTAGAACGTGACCGGCTCCTTGGGCGCCAGCAGGTAGATCGCGATCATCACCGCCCGGCTGCCGTACATCGCCGCCAGAATGTATTTCATGCGCCAGAACGTGCCGAGCCAGCCGGCACACAGGCTGCCGGCGATGTTGAACAGCCCGATCAGGCCGATCGAGGCCGCCGACACCGCCGCCGAATGCCCGCACAGCGCGACCTCGCCGGGCAGATGGGTGACCAGGAAGGCGACGTGAAAGCCGCAGGTGAAGAACCCGGCGTGCAGACACAGGTAGCTCGTGTCCCGCATCGACGCCCTGACCTGCACCATCAGGCCTTTGGCCGCATGGCCGCCGGCGGCGGGCGCGGAAACGTCGTGGCCGACCCGCCACGCCAGCGGAATGGTCGCGAGCGCGGCGGCCGCCAGCGCGAACATGGCGGCAACCCAGCCGAATGCGCTGGTCATCGCGTGGATGAACGGGGCGAACACGAATTGGCCGAACGAACCGCCGGCGTTGATGAACCCGGCGGCGAACGGCCGCCATTCCGGCGCCAGCCGCTGGGCGCTGGCGCCGATCAGAACCGAGAAGCTGCCGCCGCCGGCGCCGACCGCGGTCAGGACGCCCATCGTCAGGATCAGCGACCATTCGGACTGCGCCCACGGCGTCAGGACGAGGCCGAGCGCGAGAACCAGCGCGCCGATCACCAGCGCGGCGAACGGCCCGCCCTTGTCGGCCAGCGCCCCGAACAACGGCTGGGCCAGGCCCCAGACGAACTGGCCAATCGCCAACGCCAGCGAGATCGACACGATGCCGAGGCCGGTCGACTGATCGATCGGGGCGATGAACAGGCCGGAGGTCTGCCGGATCCCCATCGTGATCATCAGGATCGCCGCCGCGCACAGCATGATGGTCCAGGTCGACCACCGCCGGCTGGCGGCCGCCTCGCGGTCCGCGCCACACGCGCCGGCTCCCTCGCCCGCCTTGCTCACGTCTCGTCCTTTCCTTCCCGCCGCGCCCACCGTCAGCCGGTGCCGCCGGCGCCGCGCGACGGCCGATCGGCCGGCGGTCGCGACATCACGCCGGCGGCTCGGATGCCGTCCGGGACCGCGCCCTAAACATGCGCATATGCACCTTTTCAGCCGGCGTCAATACGTGTATACACACTTTTCGACCGGGAGCCGCCCGGCCCCGCGCCCGAACGAGACCGGCGATGGCAAACCGCGCATCAGACACCGCGATGACCGAGACGCAATGCAACTGTCTGGCAGTCCGCCGCGCAGCCCGCCAGATCACCCAGCTCTACGACCGCCACCTCGCGCCCACCGGGCTGCGCGTCACCCAGTATTCGGTCCTTTCCTGGCTGGACCGGCTCGGGCCGCTGTCGATCGGCGACCTCGCGGCCGCGATCGTCATCGACCGCACCACCCTCGGTCGCGCCATCCAGCCCCTGGAGCGAGACGGCCTGCTCGCCGTAGGGCCCGGCCCGGACGGCCGGACCCGCTGCATCAAGCTCACCGCGCGCGGCCGGGCGACGCTCGCGACGGCGTCGACGCATTGGCGGAAGGCGCAGGACGAATTCGAGGCATCGTTCGGCAAAGGGGCTTCGCAAGCGCTTCGCACCACGATGCGGCACGTCGTGGCCGCCATCCGGCCGTAGCCACGCTCGACCTTCGGCACCGAGCACGACGCGCATAAATTGCATTTCCACGAAACGCTCGCACGCGGCATGTCGCATCACGGCGATGGTCCTCCGCGCCGGCGCCCTCCCCTGCCTTGATCCACGGCCGGCCGGCGGTATCAGGGCTCGGGGGAAAACTCACGAGCTCGGAGGACTGATGTCTCGGCTCAATCGTACGGCCGGCGCGCTGCTCGCCGTCGTCGGCTGTTGCGGCGTGGCATCCATCGACGCGTCCGCACAGGGGATCGGCGGCTGGGCGCCGCGCCCGGATCAAAACGCCGTCGGCGACCAGCCCGGCTACGAACCGACGCCCGACGACGAACAACTGCCGCCGGAATTCCAGAAACAACTGGTGTTCTTCCGCACCACCGAGACCCCCGGAACGGTGGTCGTCAATACTGCCGAGCGCTTCCTCTATCTGGTGCAGCCGAACCACCGCGCCATCCGTTACGGCATCGGCGTCGGCCGCAGCGGCTTTCAGTGGGCCGGCCTCAAACGCATCGACCGCAAGGCCGAGTGGCCGGACTGGACCCCGCCGCCCGAGATGATCCAACGTCAGCCCTACCTGCCCCGCTTCATGGCCGGCGGCCCCGGCAACCCGATGGGAGCGCGCGCGCTCTATATCGGCGGTACCGTCTATCGCATCCACGGCACCAACCAGCCGTGGACCATCGGCTCGGCGGTGTCGTCGGGCTGTTTCCGGTTGACCAATCCCGATGTGATCGACCTCTATGACCGCGTTCCGGTCGGAACGCGGGTCGTCGTCCTCCATCCGCCGCAGCTCTGACGCGCGGGCGCGATCACAGAATTGGAGAGCCCGATGCGAGTCCCACGTTTCCTGCGCCACACCCTCGCCGCCGCGTTCCTGGCCCCGCTGGTCGCCGGCCTGCCCGCCGCCGCCCAGACCCTGAAGGCCGTCAAGGAGCGTGGCACGCTGATCTGCGGCGCGAGCAACGGCGTGACCGGGTTTTCCACCCGGTCGCCTGCCGGCGATTGGAGCGGCTTCGACGTCGACTTCTGTCGCGCCATCGCAGCCGCGATTTTCAACGACGCGGGCCGTGTCACGTTCGTGCCGCTCAACGCCACCGAGCGCTTCCAGGCGCTGCAATCCGGCGCCGTCGACGTGCTGGCCCGCAACACGTCCTGGACCTTGTCGCGCGAGGCCGACCTCGGCGTCGCGTTCGCCGCGGTGACCTTCCACGACGGCCAGGGCTTCATGGTGCCGCGCGCGCGCAAGGTCGAGACCGCGCTGGACCTCGCCGGCAGCAAAGTGTGCGTGCAGACCGACACCACCAGCGAACACGCCGCCGCCGACTACTTCAAAGCCAACGGCATGGATTTCCGGCTGATCGCCAAGCCGAACCTGGTCGATCTCGAGAAGGCCTACGCGGCGGGCGAATGCGACGTCATGACCAGCGACACGTCCACGCTGCACGGCGAACGGCTGAAGCTGTCGAAGCCGGGCGAGCACGTGGTGCTGGCGGACGTCATTTCCAAGGAGCCGCTCGCACCGGCCGTCCGCGGCGATGATCCGCAATGGCTGGCCATCGTGAAATGGACCCATTTTGCCATGGTCAACGCCGAAGAACTCGGCGTCAGCCAGAAGACCCTCGACGCGGCGCTCAAATCGACCAAGCCGGCGGTCCGCCAGCTGGTCGGCCAGGACGGCGACGGGGCGGAAAAGCTCGGCCTGACCAGGGACTTTGCGGTGCGGATCGTCCGCCTGGTCGGCAACTATGCCGAGGTCTACGAGCGCAACCTGGGGACCAAGACGCCGCTCGGCATTCCGCGCGGCCTCAATCAGCTGTGGACCGCGGGCGGCATCATGTATGCCCCGCCGGTTCGCTGACCGGCCCGTCTGCGCCCGGCAATGCCCCGCCGTGCAACAGGAGGGATGCGATGACGACCGATTGGCTGCTGCGCTTTCTGATCTGGTGTACGCTCATCAACTATGCCGTGCTCATCGTCTGGTTCCTGGCCTTCGCCAATGCCCGGGAGTTGCTCCATCGGCTTCACGGGCGCTGGTTCAGGATCCCCGCGGACAGCTTCGACGCGGTCCACTACGGCGGCATGGCGGCCTACAAGATCGGCATCCTGCTGTTCAACCTGGCGCCGCTGCTGGCGCTCTGCCTCACGTCGAAACCAGGGTGAACGCGGCAAAGACCGTGTTCGTCGAGTGGTGGGGGCCGCTGACCGGCGGATGTTTCCGCCACCTTGGCACCGCCCGCGACGACACCAACCTGCGTACCGCGCACAACGGCTGGCTTCTGCAAGTCCCCCGCGCCACGGCGGGCGTTAGTCATTCCGCAACCACGAAGCCGGCATCGAAATGCCGATAACGTTGCGTTATTTATGCGCAATTAATGTCGTTCGGCAAAACTGGTCGGGAAAAGCGTCCAACCCGGGACGGCGGTGGCGGATCCATGGAATCGCTCAACGCTCTGATCGATGATCTGGATCAGCTGGTCAAGCGCAGGTCCCGCGCCGGCCAGAAGACCACGTTCAAACAGGTCGCGGGTCTGTATTTCGCCAGCGTCGATCTGCAGCTGGACGAACACATCGAATTCTTCGGCAACGCCTTCAACCTGCTGGTCGACCAAGCCGACATCAACGATCTGGTGGACCTCGGGCAGCGCATCGCCCGGGTCCGCAATGCACCCGTCAAGCTCATTCGCCGTCTTGCCAACGACGACCAGATCGCGGTCGCCGGGCCGGTCATCGCCCAGTCCGAGTGCCTCACCTCGGACGACCTCGTCATGCTGGCACAGACCAAGAGTCAGGCCCACCTGGACGCGATCAGCGACCGGCCCCGGCTCGATGCGGACGTGACCTCGATTCTGGTCGAGCGCGCCGATGGCCGGGTGATCAAGAAGGTCGCGCGCAATGCCGGCGCGACATTCAGCACCGAGGGGTTCGCCCATCTCGCCCAGCGCGCGCTCCAGGACGAGGAGCTCGCCGAGTCGGTGGGCACCCGATCGGACATCCCCCCGGGCGTGCTGCGGGCGTTGGTCGCGCAATCGACCGAGGGCGTTCGCGCGCGGATCCTGCAGGCCGCAAGCGCCGAAATGAAACCGGAAATCGCCAGCGCGATGGGAAGCGGTTCCGGCGAGGCGCTGGACTTCACGGTCGCGCGACAGCGGATGGCGGCGTTGCGGGACGCCGGCCGATTGGGCGAACGCGAAATCGTCGAGCTGGCCCGCGACCGGCGCCTGGAAGAGACCCTCGCGGCCCTCGAACTGCGGTGCGGCGCGCCGGCCGAGGTGATCCGTCGCTTCATCCGCGAAAAACCGGCCGAACTGGTGCCGGTGGTGTGCCGGGCCGCCGGCCTGAGCTGGACGGCGGCCGAGGCGGTCCTGGGCCTGTGCGGCGCGGCCGGCTGCCCGCTCGATGACGGCGCCTGGCGGCGGGCGGTCAAGAACTTTTCGAAGCTCACCGCCACCACCGCCGCCCGGCTGCTGCGATATTGGTTCGTGCACGGATCGAACCGGCTGGACCAGCGGTCCGAACCGCATGATCAGGGCAGTTCGGCGGGGCGGCGACGAAGCGACGCGCGCAAATCGGTCGAACTGGCGGGCAGCGTGCACGTCGACGACCGGCATTTGGTCGACGTCTCGATCGAGGACCTGTCGATGGCCGGCGCGAAACTGCGCCCGCTGTCGATCTGTCAGCTGCCCGACCGGTTCCAGCTCCGCCTGAACCTCCGCCGCGCCGCGTCCCGTCATTGCCAGGTCCGGTGGCGAACCCGCGACCACGTCGGCGTTCAGTTCATGTAATCGGCAAGACGTCGGTTTCGGACCTTCGGCATTTTGACAGAACAAATGTTCTGCTGTCGGAGGCGAACATGCGGAATAATGTATTGCACGCGCAAAACCGGATCGTGCGTTCCGCTCGAACCAAGAATAGCCAAGCAAAACAGCGGGGTCTGCCCAGCGTTTGGCGATTGAAGATTGACGTTGTGCACCAATAATGGTCGTGTTCCCTCAACGTTGGCGTAACAAATTCGAGGTATGGCAGCCTTGCCGGTGTGGTGGATTTGACGTTCCGATCACTCTTTGCGGCGCACGCTCACTGAAACACCAAATCCGAAATCACCCGCGCAAGGCCCGACCGCCGGCAAGCCAGCCCCCAGTCCTACATCAACGCTCCCGCACGACCATTCCGATACGGCGGGCCCCCCGACTCAGGAACCCCAAAATGACCAGTCGCCTGTTGCCCAAGAAGACCCGGAAAGCCCTTTGCACCTGGGCCCTCACCAAGGCCGCCACGTTCGAACAGAACCGGCCGCGCGGTTTCGAGACGCCGCTGCGCGCCGTCGACGCCGGCAGCCGCAACGCGGTTCCCGCGCCGGCGATCAAGTCCGGCCGCGCCTTGAAGGGCTGAAGCGCCGGGATGGC
>JAVBUK010000415.1:0-4592 GCA_031555345.1 Xanthobacteraceae bacterium
AACGTCCGGTGGTGCGCTCCCGCAAGGGGACCCGGCTCGGCCGGCCGGTGGAGGCGATCGAGGAGATTCTTTGACCCCGAATCCCCGCTGACCCGCTCGGACCGGCCCGAACGGGACGAGCCCCGATCACCGGCTTCCGGCGCGCGTGCGGCGGCCAGCGGCCGATCATGATCGGCGCCCGGCGTGCCGCCCGCGCAGCGCGAACGGCGGGCTTCGGCAGGTCGGATTTGCTTGAATCGCTCGGTTCCCGGTCGGGTCGCCCGGGTTTGCTGCCTGCCGGATGGAGCGACATGCCGGACATGCGTGATTTCGTCTTTGGTTCCTGGCGGGCCGTGCCTCTGCTGGGCGTGACCCAGATCCTCGCCTGGGGCATTCTGTTCTATCCGCCGGTGCTCACCGTTCCGCTGATCGCCGCCGAGCGGGGATGGTCGCTGCCGTTCGCCATGGGCGGGTTCTCGGTCGGCCTCCTGTGCGCGGGCCTGATCGCGCCGATGGTCGGACGGATGATCGACCGCCGCGGCGGCCACGTGGTGATGACCGGCGGCTCGATCGCGGCGGCGATCGGGCTGCTCGGGCTGGTGTTCGCCGCCCACCCGGTGGCCTACATGCTGGCCTGGATGGTGATCGGCGCCGCCACCGCGGCTTCGCTCTACGACCCGGCCTTTGCGACGCTCGGGCGGATCTTCGGGATAGCCGCGCGTCGTCCGATCACCATCGTGACGTTCTTCGGGGGCCTGGCGTCGACCGTGAGCTGGCCGGCGACCCATCTGCTGATCGCTGCCTGCGGGTGGCGCGGCACCTACGTGGTCTACGCGCTGGTGCTCCTGCTGGTATGCGCGCCGTTGCACGCCTTGGCGCTGCCGCGCACGCGCGCCGATCCGGGCGCGCGGCCGCCGGAGACCCGGGCGCGCAGGCCCGAGGTGGTGCCGGCGCGCGGATCGATCTTCATCCTGGTCATCGTCGGCTTTGCGGCCTACGCGTTCGTGCCATCGGCCATGGCGGCGCACCTGCTGGCCATTCTCGGTCGCGCCGGTCTCGATCCGGCGCTGGCGGTCGCGGTCGGCGCCCTGTTCGGCCCCGCCCAGGTGGCGGCGCGGCTGTGCGAGTTCGCGTTCGCCGGCAACGCCCATCCGTTGGCGATCGTGCGCTCCGCACTGCTGCTGACGGTGAGCGCCTTCGTGCTGCTGGGGCTGGCGGGGATCACGGCCGTCAGCGCGGCGGTGTTCGCGCTGATGTTCGGGCTGAGCAACGGCCTCGTGTCCATCGCGCGGGGAACGGTGCCGCTGGCGCTGTTCGGCGCCGCGAGCTACGGCCGGATCGTCGGCCGCATCGCCGGGCCGTTCATGCTGGTGCAATCGGGGGCGCCGTTGGTGATGGCCTTCGTGGCCGAGCGGGCCTCCGACGCGGCGGCGCTGGCGCTGGCCGCCGCGTTCGCGGTCGTGGCCTTGGGATGCTTCCTGGCGGTGCGGCGCCCGGCTCGGCCGCCGGCCGGGTGAGCGCGGGGATCACGCGAACAGGGCGTCGATGTCGTCCTGCGAGGCGTGGCCCTGTTCGCCGTCCAGCTTGGGGCCGTTGAGCATCTTGCTCTCGCCCTGCTGCTCGGCGACCGCTTCGGGGCGGGCATCGTGGAATGCTTCGACGCCTCCCCAGATCTCCATCATGCTGGCGATGTGGGTTTCGATGAATTTCAGCGTCGCCACCACCTTGCTGATGCGCTGGCCGGTGATGTCCTGAAAATTGCAGGCCTCGAAGATCTGGACCACCCGGTCCTGGACGTCCTGGGCGAGGCCCTTTTCGTGATCGTTCCGGACCATCGCCGACAGCGTGTTGGCCGCCTGGTCGATCTCCTCGGCGCAGTTGAGAATCGACTGGGTCGCCTGTTCGGTGCCGTCGACGATGGCGTCGAGTTCGTGGGTGACGCGCGCCATTTCCGGTCCCTGGAACCCGGAAAGGTGCACGGTCGCGATCTCGTGCTTGGTCTTGACGATCGCCGCCTGGATCACTTCGAGCTCGGACCTGAGCTTCTGCACTTCGGCGTGCTGCAGCCGATGGGGGTCGGCGGGCTTCGGGGGCTCCGGCGCCGGCGGCGCAATCTGGTTGCGCAGCAGCCGCAGCTCCGACATCAGCTCGCGGTGGCGGTGCAGCGCCGGGTCGCCTTCGAGCGCCGAAACCGTGCGGATCGCCCCGCGCGGTTCCCTCATGCTCTCGATGCGGAAGGATTTTTTGTGTGACGCCATCCAGGACACCTTATCCCGGTGTAAGTTGCCGCCCTCGTTGCCGGGCGCGGCGCCAAAATAGCCGGCGCAGCATTAATGAACCGTTTCGGCATGGTTCGGCGCAATTGGGTGTCGGGGTTGCCGCCCCGATCACACGGATCGGGCGCGCAAACGGCCGCTCGCACTTCGCGGCAACGAGTATGTCGAAGCAGCCGGCGCTGCCGTCGCGTCATGAGTGGAGCCGGGCGCCGATCCGGGGTTGCGAACGACCGCGCTATCGCAAGCAAGTTGTCGTTCCACCGAACAGCGCGTGGTTCCGACTTGCGTGTACTCGATTTCGTCTGTTGTCCCGCCCTGCGCGTCGGATGTAGGACAGCGGTGGATTGATCCAGTCCGGGAAGAGATGAGGTGTCAGATGAAAACGATTGCTTTGTTCTGCGCCGCAGCCGGTTTCGCCATCGCGTTGTCCTCGCCCGCTGCCGCATTCGTCCCGGGCCAGGCGCAAATCGCCAAGGACGCTGCTGTCGTGTCCGATACGATCCAGGTCAAGAAGCACTGGAAATCCGGACGCTCGTCGGGATGGCATCGTCCACCCGGATGGGATCGCGGCCGCAAGACCGGCTGGGGCCGCGGACATGTGCCGCCCGGCCAGCGCGGACGCTATATCCACCGCTGGTAGTCGGCGTCGCCGCGACCCGCCTTCGGCGAACCGGGCGGGTCGCGGTCTGGTGTCGATGGCATGGATGCGGGCGTTCGACACGCCGCGCACCCGGCGGGCGCGGGGCGCCTCGTCGTGACGACCATTCGGTCTCGCCTCGGGTCGCCGCTGTCCGGGGTCGCGCCTCGATCACCGGCGGGGATCCCCGACGCGCCGGAGTCGGTCGGTTGCCGACGCCCGCGGAGCGGTCGCCGTCTGCCCGCGGTCGCCGACCAGCGCCGACGTTTCGATGTTGACGCAAACTAAACCATATTAATATGAACGCGCGGTTCGACGACACGGTAAACGAATTGGCCGCGTGAATTTTACCGATCGCTTCCGATTGCGGTCTTTACTGGGCCGGCTCCCGCGGGGGCAATCGTCAAGTCGTCACAGCACGTCGTCATAGGCGGTCTAGTTCAGAGTACGTCCATGCACAGGTTGGTGGTTCACGTCGCGCTCGCGGCGAGCGCGGTCGCCTTGTTGTCTTCGGTTGCGTGTGCCGATCCGGCTTCTCTCCAACCCAGAAGGTATCTGGTCGACACGCCCGCGGATATGACCGCGTCGGTTTCCGGACCGGCGGACCGCGAGGCCCGGTCCCAGGCCCGGTCCCAGTCGCAGGATCCAACGTCTGCATCGCGCCCCTCGGTGCGTGTGGCCGCCGGTTCCGGAAACATGGGCGGGGGCTTTTTCGAGTTCCTGTTCGGCGGAAACGGATCGTCGGTCCGGTCGGGCGACAACTCCGGCCATGCGCCCTATGTGTCGACCTACCCGGCCGCGCCCGACGGGGCGGATGCCGCGATCGATCCCAAGTACCACAAACAGATGGTCGACTACGGCGGCCGCGAGCCGGCCGGGACGATCATCATCGACACACCGCAAAAATTCCTCTTCCTGGTCCAGGGAGACGGAAGGGCGCTGCGCTATGGCATCGGCGTCGGCCGTCCGGGGTTCACGTGGTCGGGCGTCAAACAGGTTTCCGCCAAGCGTGAATGGCCCGATTGGCGCCCGCCCGAGGAGATGCTCAGGCGCCGCCCGGACCTGCCGACCTTCATGGCCGGAGGGCCGGAAAATCCGCTGGGCGCGAGGGCGCTCTATCTCGGGTCGACCCTCTACCGCATCCACGGCTCGAATGAACCGTGGACCATCGGTACCGAGGTGTCTTCGGGTTGCATCCGCATGCGCAACGAGGACGTCATCGACCTGTACGATCGCGTCAGGGTCGGCGCCAGGGTCGTGGTGATCTGACCCGAACGGGGCCGGCGAGAGGCCGCGGGCGCGGCCTCTCAGCATTCCAGGGGATCGGCGGCCGGAAACCCATCCTGGCGCGTAACCATCCTGGCGCGTAACAGCCCGTTCGGTGACCGGCTTCCGGCCTACGCGAAATCGCTGTCGTCGACGTCGCCATCGAAGTCCGCGGCGAAATCGTCGTCGACCCCGGCGTCGTCATCGCGGCTGAAATCGCCGTCGTCGTCGAACAGGCCGGTTCGGCGGGTGTCGTCATCGAACGCCGCGGAACGGCTGCTGCCGATGTCGCCGACCCCGGCGTCTCGGGCCAGACCGCTGCCGGAGGCGTCGCCGCGGCCCCACGGCGAACCGCCGCCGAGGCCGGAGGCGAGTGCGGCGGGCGAACCCGGGTCGCTCGACGGCCCGCCGAACATCGACCGGATGCTGTTGAG
>JAVBUK010000307.1:0-6387 GCA_031555345.1 Xanthobacteraceae bacterium
TGCATCGGCGGCGGCATGGGAGCCGCCGGCTTGTTCGAGCGCGCCGGCGCGTAGGCCGGAGGCGCATGACAAAAAACTGAACCGGCGCAGACGAGGGCCGAACATGGCTGATTTGAAAGGCAAGATCGCGTGGGTCACCGGCGGAAGTTCGGGGATCGGCCTCGCCGGGGCACTGGCCTTGGCCAAAGCCGGCGCCCACGTCATCATTTCGGGCCGGAGCCTCGAGCGGCTCGACGCCGCGCTCGGCCAGCTCGACGCCGTCGGCAGCGCCGAAATTGCGCCGCTGGACACCACCGACAAGGCCGCGATCGCCCGCACCGTCACCGACATCATCAGCCGGCACGGTCGCATCGATATCCTGGTCAACAGCGCCGGCGGCAACGGACCGAAGCGGCATTTCACCGACATGTCGACCCGGACCTGGGACGACCTGATCGCCCTCAACCTGTCGGGATTGTTCTATTGCGCCTTCGAAGTTCTGCCGCACATGCGTCGCCAGAACCAGGGCACGATCATCAACGTGTCGTCCTGGGCGGGCCGCTTCCCCTCCGGGTTCACCGGGCCGGCCTACAACACCGCCAAGCGCGCCGTCATCGCACTCACCGAGTCCATCAACATGGAGGAGTGCATGAACAACATCCGCGCCACCACCATCCTGCCGGAGGCGACCAATACCGAGATGGTCGACCGGCGACCGGTCAAGGTGCCGGAGGCGGAGCGCGCGCGCATGCTCCAACCCGAGGATCTCGGCGAGACGATCCTGTTCGTCGCCGCGCTGCCGGCGCGCGCCTGCGTCAACGAACTCGTCATCAGCCCGACCTGGAATTGCTACTACATCGGCGGCACCGGCCCCTCGACGAGTTCGACCTACTCGGCCACGTCGTCGAACCCCTGATCCCCACCGATCACCGCAAGAGGCCATGCCCGTGACAATCGATCCCGAGACCTACCTCGTCCGAAAGCCGCTCTACGAAATCGGCAAAAAGGGCGTCGGCCTGATCAAGGGCCGCCAGCTCCCCACCATGACGTATATGAGCAACGCACAGGTGCCCGGCAGCAACACCTATATCGAACACGGCTGGATCTACACGCTTCCGGAGCCCAATCCGCACATCCGCGAGCACGTTCACCCGCACGACGAAATCGTCATGCATTTCGGCAACGATCCCGACGACCCGCAAGACCTCGGCGCAGAAATGGAGATGCTGGTCGATGGGCAGACGCTGCCGTTCGACACCAATATGGCGATCTTCGTGCCGGCCGGGGTGAAGCATACGCCGGTGGTGTGGAAGAGCGTGAAACGGCCCCACGTCGAAATGTCGATCACGCTGCGCAACGGCAATTACGGCTATGCCGGCAGGGGCCCCGCCCCCGCCGTCGACAAACCGCTGTGGCATCAGCCGGACAGCTACGATTTCTCCTCCCATTTGGTGGCTCAGCCTCGGCGCGACCCGGCCGCGGGCGGACGGCCGCTGACCTACATGAGCGAAAAGCTCGTTCCCGGCTGCCGGACCGAGATCGAGCTCGGCTGGATCCGGCAGCCGTCCACGTCGCCGGGAGTCGGGGAGCGGGGCTGCCGGCACGACACCATCGAGTTGTTCATCGGCAGCGACCCCGAAGATCCAGAGGCATTGGGCGCCACCGTCGAATATGTGGTCGACGGAAAGCCGCTGGTGTTCGACCGCGCCGCGGCGCTGTTCGTACCCCAGGGCACGCGGCTGGGGCCGGTGACGTGGAAGCAAGTCGACCGGCCGCACCTGCACATGACCATGCGGCTCGAGACGATGTGACCAGGACGCCGGGGTTCGCGGCGGGCCGTTGTGGCCCGCGACGGACGAGTTCTGAGACAGGGCCTGCGGCATGACCGTCGGTGTTGCCCGGCGGTTCGGACCGGCCCCCGGAAAGCGACACGCGGCGCCGGCCGACGGCGCCGTACCTACACGTGTACGGCATCGACCTCCGGGCGCGGCACCTTGCGGGCGAACACCTTTCGGGCGGTCTCGACGAATTTCAAGACCCGCATCGAGTTCTCCTCCTTGCGCCAGGCAATGCACACGTCGACCGAGGCGGGCGGGTCGGACAGCGGCAACGCGACGGTGCCGCAGCCGAAATTCGCCGCGACGTTGCGGGCACGCGGGACGATGAAAATTCCCTTGCCCGATTCGACCAGCATGCCGCCGGAGTGCTCGGCGATCGTCTGCGTATGGACGACGCGGGGTTCCTTGCCGATGGCCCGATACATGTCCAGCGTCTTGTCGTAGACCAGGGTCGACTGCGATCGCTTGGGCAGCAGCAGCGGCATGTCGGCGACGTCGGTCAGGCTCACGCTCTTGCGCTTCGCCAACGGGCTGGTCTTGGGGAGAATGACCAGGAAGCGTTCCTCGAACAGGAATTCGGAAAGACAAAAGCGGCTGTCCACCGGCGGCCGCATGAAGGCGAGGTCGATCTCCCGGGTGCGCAGCGCATCGTTCTGGAACGTGGAAAAAATGTCCTCGCACTGGACGTCGATCTTCGGAAACCGGTGCGTATATTCGACGATCACCCGTCGGACGGCCGGCGCCAGCGCGGTCGCGACCCCGACCTTGATACTGCCGACGCCGCCTTCGCCGAAACGGCTCATCAGCTCCCGAACCTGAGCCGCGCTGCGGATCAGGTCGCGGGCGTTCGGTAGCAGGAGCCGGCCCGCCTCGGTCAGCGCCACCATCTTGTGGTTGCGGACGAACAGGTCGACGCCCAGTTCGTCTTCCAGTTCGCGGATCTGGCGGCTGAGCGCCGGCTGGGTCACGTGCAGCTCGGCGGCCGCCTTGCGGAAGTTGAGAGTCTCCGCGACGCCGACGAAATACCTGAGCTGCCACAATTCCATCACCGCCCTCCGGCAACGCGACGGCACCGGCCATCGGCGCGCCACTCCGATTTGCCATGCTCGCCGGGACGGCCGCACGGATCGCCGTGGCTAGCCGCACGACCCATCGCACGTCGTTATATCACGTTTCGACGTCCTGTCGCAGTTGGCCACGCAACACGAAAGCAGGGCGCGGGACTGGTCGCCGCCCGCCGCGACCGCGTCGTCGTACCGCTTCCGCCCGCGGCCTCCGCCGCCCCTGTTCCGCGTCGCCGGCGAGGAGCCGTCGATCGCGTGATAATGCCAGAGCATCAGCAATGAAAACCAATTGGCATTGGACAGTCCGGGTCGCCTGCCGGATAGTTTTCGCGCCTCTGAATAATCGAAGCATATTCGACCCCCGACGCGAATCCGTTCTGCGGATATTCGCCGCGACGACGACATTCGAGGCCGATTTCGCGCGTTCTGCGCATAGCGAGTTCGGGGGATCCAATGACGACAGTGGACACGGGGCTGCCGGGCGCTGCAAACTCCTCGAAAGGCGTCCCGCCGGGCGCGATGAGAGCCGACCCGGCCGAACAGAAAGCGACGTTCGGCAAGATCATCCGGCACCTCGTCCCGCTGCTGTTCATCGGCTACACGTTCGCGTTCATCGACCGCATCAACGTCGGTTTCGCGCAACTGCAGATGAAGACCGATCTCGGCATCTCCGACGCGCAGTTCGGCATCGCCGCCAGCATGTTCTTCGTCACCTACGTCATCTTCGAGGTGCCGAGCAACATGCTGCTGGTGCGCATCGGGGCTCGCAAGCAGCTGCTTCGCATCATGATCCTGTGGGGCATCACGTCCGCCGCCACGATGTTCGTCCAAACGCCCGGGCAGCTCTACTTCGCCCGTCTCCTGCTCGGCCTGTTCGAGGCCGGCTTCTTCCCCTGCATGATCCTCTACCTGAGTTTCTGGCTGCCCAGCGCCGAACGCGCCAAGGCCACCGGCATGTTCATGGTCGGCGGCCAGATCGCCGGCCTGATCGGCGGGCCGGTGTCGGGTCTGATCATGGGCGGCATGCACGACTTCATCGGCCTGCGCGGTTGGCAATGGATGTTCCTGCTGGAAGGCCTGCCCTGCGTCTTCATCGGGTTGGCCTGTTACTATTTCCTGTCCGACAAACCCGAGCAGGCTGCGTGGCTGTCCGACCGCGAGAAGCAGCTGGTGGCGGACGCCCTGGAGGCCGAGCGGGTTCGGGCCAAGCCCGCCACCGCCCGCAACCGGATCATCCACGCGTTCCTCGATCCGCGGGTCTATCTGCTGGCTTTCCTGGTGCTGACGGTGCAGGGCGGCGGCATGTTGATCAACTTCTGGTTGCCGACCATGATTCGCGGGCTGGGCGTGCAGTCGATGGCCAACATCGGTTACCTGACCATGATCCCGTTCGCGGTCGGAACCGTCGGCGTCCTGGCGATCACCTATCTGTCCGACCGCCTGAAGGAGCGCCGCTTCCATTTCGCGATCTGCGTCCTCGCCGCCGCGGCGGCCGCGATCCTGCTGCCCTCTTCCGACAAGTCGCTGGCGATGACCCTGTTCCTCGTCAGCATCATCGGCATCGGCGTCTGGGCGGCGATCCCGATTTTCTGGAGCCTGCCCGCCCGCTGGCTCGGCAAGGAAGAGGCGGTGGCGGGCATCGGCGTGATCGCCGCACTCGGACAGTTCGGTCCGTTCCTGAGCCCGATGGTCATCGGTTTCACCATGTCCGCGACCGGCACCATGGTGACCGGCCTCTACGCCCACGCGGCGGTCCTGATCCTCGCCGGACTGTTGATGCTGTTCGTCGTCCCGACCAAAGCCACCAAGGTGGGGGCCGAGGAGACGCCGGCCTGACGCCCGGCGTCACGTCAGCGGGTCATGGTGGTTGGCGTCGCGGCCCCGGAGCGTCAATCCGCGGGCCGCGGCTGCTTTTGTCACGGCTCGCCATGATCCGTCGGCGCTTGCGCCGGCCATGCCCGGGCCGCGAACGCTTCGCCCGCAGGGGCACGCCGACACCGCGAAAGCCGACGCTTCTGCTCGAGAATACCCCCCGCGAAGGCGACCCGACGCCGCAGGGTCGCTTTCCCGGGTGAACGCCGACGACGCGGTGGACCGACGACGAGTCGTCTGGCATCTTTTTCGCGTTCGCAAGATCCTTTCGAAATCGACACGCCGGGCGCCGAGGTCGCCGAGCATCCGATCGACGGCTTTGTGCCCTGGGACGCGGCGGTTTCACGCCGGCCACGTTTCCTGTTCTTCCGTCCAGGACGACGTCGGCCGCCCGAGCGGGCGGGTCATGCACGTCGACGCGGCAACGCTGCGGAAACGCCCGAGGGTCGATCCGGAGACCGTCGAGGCGAAGTCGATTTCACCGACGCCGCCGGCTCCGGGGAGAGACCCGCACGATGAATCCCGATGCCCGTCCACTCGACAGGATCGCGGTCGCGGCCGTCATCGTCTGTTGCCTGAGCTGGGGCATGAACCAGGCGGCCATCAAGCTGGCGCTGCCGGAGATCCCGCCCCTGGTGCAGGCGGTGGTGCGCTCCTGCGGCGCGCTCGCCATCCTGCTGACCTGGTGCCGGATGCGCGGCGTGCGCCTGTTCCTGCGCGACGGCACGCTGGTTCCCGGCATCCTGCTGGGCCTGCTGTTCGCGCTCGAGTTCGTGATGGTTTATCGCGGCCTGCTGATGACCACCGTGGGTCGCGGCACGACCTTCTACTACACGGCCCCGTTCTTCGTCGCTTTCGGGGGCATCTGGTTGCTGCCGGGTGAACGTCTCGGCCACGGCCAATGGGGCGGCCTGATCCTGTCATTCATCGGCGTGGTGGTGGCGATCACCACGCGGCAGATAGCGGCCGGCGGCGGTGGCTCGACCTTCTGGGGCGACATCATGCTGCTGGTCGCCGGCGCCGCGTGGGGCATCAAGACGCTGCTGGTCAAGACCACGCCGCTCGCCAAAATCGCGGCCGAGAAGACGCTGATCTACCAGCTGGCGGTGTCGCTTCCGATCCTGATGGCCGCCTCACTGGCGTGCGGCGAAACCATCGAACGGTTTCCCGGCCCGGCGGCGCTCGGATGGCTCGCCTACCAGGCGATCTGGGTGGTCGGGGTGACCTATGCGGTATGGTACGCGCTGGTCAAGCATTACCCCGCCAACCGCCTGTCGGCCTTCACGTTCCTGACGCCGTTGTTCGCGGTCGCCGCCGGCTATGCGATCCTGGGCGAGCGGATCACCTGGCCGTTCGCCACCGCGGTCGGACTGGTGGTGGTCGGGCTCATCCTGGTGAACCGGCCGCGGTGACGCGTTGCGCGTCGCAATCATCCGCCTGGTGGTGATCGGCGGACGACGGCTTCGCGCGCCGGATCCGGGGGCGTCCTCCGCAACATTTTTTAAGAGATTCATCGTAATCATTCTCATGTGCGAACAAAACGCCGAGGTTCTGGAAACGACGCCTGAACTCCATTCTGGCGCCCCCCCCCCCCCCCCCCCCCCCCCCCCCCCCCCGCCCCACACGCCAACCCC
>JAVBUK010000345.1:0-2661 GCA_031555345.1 Xanthobacteraceae bacterium
CGGGCTCACTCGAACGCGAAGGCGCGCTGACCGTCAGCCCGGAACTGCCCTGGTCGTTCCGCCGCATCTACGGCGCGACCTACCAGGCGGCGATGGGCGAGATCGACGCCGCCGTCGCCGGGCTGCGGGCCAGCGGCGCCCGTCGCATCGTGGTGATCGGCCACAGCCTCGGCGCCAACGCGGCGATCGGCTATGCGGCCCGCCGGCGGCTCGACGCGGTGGTGGCGATCGCGCCCGGCCATCTGCCGGAGGCGGAAGGCCTGCGCCGCCGCACCGAGATGGCGCGGGCCGAGGCTGCGGCCCTGATCGCGACGGGACAGGGCGACGCCCGGCGCTATTTTCCCGATCTGGTGCAGGGCATCCCGACCTTCTGCTCGGCCACGCCGGTGGTCTATCTCAGCATGTTCGATCCGGCCGGCCCGGCGGTGATCCCGCACAACGCCGCCGCGATGCCGCCGACGCCGTTGCTGTGGGTGGCCGGCCGCCTCGATCCGATCTACGCCGCCGGCCGCGACTACGCCTTTGCGCGGGCGCCGCCGCATCCCAAAAGCCGTTATGTCGAGGTGTTCGCCACTCATCTGGCCACCTCCCTGGTGGCGCGGCGTGACATCATCGCCTGGCTCCGGGGGCTGTGATGCGCCGGATCGGGTCGCGGTGCCTTCGGCCGAAAGCCGGCGGGCGCCCCCGCGGATGTCCTGATTCGACATTTGCCCGCCGGTCGGTAGATTGGCGCCGCCCCCGTGTTCTGCCCGACAGCACAGAAGGACGGCGATATGACGTTGGAGATGCCCGCAAAGGCATTCCCGGTTTCGTGGGACCAGTTTCATCGCGACTCGCGGGCGCTCGCCTGGCGGCTGAGCGCGGCCGGTCCGTTCAAGGCGATCGTCGCCATCACCCGCGGCGGGCTGGTGCCGGCCGGGATCGTGGCGCGCGAGCTCGACATCCGGTTGATCGAGACCGTGTGCGTGGCGAGCTACGACCACATTTCGCAGGGCGACCTGAAGGTGCTCAAGGGGGTGTCGCAACAGATCGTCGACGTCGGCGGCGGGGCCGGGCAGGGCGTGCTGATCATCGACGATCTGGTGGATACCGGCCGCACCGCCAAGGTGATCCGCGACATGCTGCCGAAGGCGCATTTGGCGACCGTCTACGCCAAGCCGATGGGCCGGCCGTTGGTCGATACCTTCATTACCGAGGTGTCGCAGGATACCTGGATCTTCTTTCCCTGGGACACCGGCCTCGCCTTCCAGCCGCCGATCCGCGACAAGGGCTAGGGTGGTGGATTTGACGTTCCTGTCACGCTTGCGGCGCGCGCCGTAGCAGCGTCCAATCCGAAAACGAACACGTGGGCCATGCGTCCGGCGACGCGGCCGACACCGAAAGGACTTCGTCATGAGCGATGCCAACGATCCGGCCGAGGATGCGGTCGAGCGTTCCGACGAGGACCGCGAGCGGCTGCAGCACGTGCTGCTGGAACAGATCGATGCCTTCATGGGCCAGGAGGGCGTCGAGGAGGGCGAGATGATCGAGCTCCTGGTCGAAGTCGCGCTGCGCCTGCGCATGGCGGCCTATGGGGCGAATGTCGACGAGCCGGCGGTCGCGAGCTTCAAGTACGACCTCCAGCAATTCCGTCACGACATCGAAGGGCTGTTGCGCGAGGCCAAGAAGAGCGCCGAGGACTACGTCGAATTCATCAAGCAGACCCGGGCGCGGCAGGGACATTGACCGGCGCGGCTGGCCGGCGGCGAGCGTCCCTTCCCGGAGGGGAGGATGCCCGAGAATGCCGGAGCGGTGCCACGCGGACGTGGCGAAATGGTAAACGCAAGGGGCTTAAAACCCCTCGCCCCTTAAAGGCTTACGGGTTCAAGTCCCGTCGTCCGCACCACCCGGCCCGGGCTGACCGGCAATCCATGCCGGCGCGGCCATGCGGGCGCGGTGATCGGCCGTTCAGGGCGCCACGCAATCGCCTGCCGCGGCCTGGGTGGTCCGGATGTCAGGCCCTCTCCGGCAGGCCTTGAGATGGTCGGCAAGCCGGATCGCCATGGCGACGATCGAAAGTGTCGGATTGGCGTGTCCGCTGGTCGGGAACACCGCCGATCCGGCGATGAAGAGATTGGGCAGGCCGAATACCGCGCAGTTCTCGTCGACGACGCCCGTTCGTTCGGTGGCGGCCATCCGCGCCGTGCCGATGTGGTGCCCCCCGACCGGACGGGAGCCGGCGATTCGGGTCCGGAGCGCGTCTTCGTCGAACTCCAGCCGCGCGGCCGTATGCGCGTTGATCTCGCGGCGCAGCAGCACGAAGGCGCGGTGGATCGCCTCCAGATCCTCGCCCCGGACTTTCCACGCGACCGCCACGCGCCGCACGCCGAAACCGTCGACGTCGCCGGTCGGCTCGATGCGGCTGGCGGCGAGCGGGGTCTGTTCGGCGTTGACCTGGAGCGGAAAGGAGCCGTCCGCATCGGCGATCAAGGTGTAGGGCAGCTTGCGGTGGGCGAAAGCCCGGCGGACCAGCATCTTCAAGCCGAACATCGCGATCTGCGGCAACCCGCCGGCGACGTTGCGCAGGTGTTCCGTCGGGCTGGACGGGCCGGCGAGATCGATGTCGTCGTGCAGGATGTCCTGGTGTTCCCGCATCAGCGTCGATTTGGCGAGGAATATGGC
>JAVBUK010000122.1:0-5700 GCA_031555345.1 Xanthobacteraceae bacterium
CGGGTTCTACGCCGAAAAGTGGGAGGTCGGTGGCAAGATCGTCATTGCCATTCGTGGCACAGATTTTGCGGCAAAATACGATAAATTGTTCGTCGGTGATTGGTTCGACGGTAATTTGCCGCTGGCGTTGGGAAGTATAGCAGCTGCTCAGTTTCAGGCGGCCCAAAGGTTTGTTGACGCAATTAAACAAAAACGGGTAGGATGGGTTGAGCCCTCGCGAAACCCATCATATTCTTGAATATTGACATAAACAGAATGTCGACAAAAATTAACCCCGGTGCGGACAGCGATGATCCGGGATCCGGAAAACGGTGGGTTTCGCAAGGGCTCAACCCACCCTACCGGCCCTTTGTCGTTTCGTGGGCATTATCTTTACGTCGATTATCTTGACGTCGCAATGGCCCGCGGCAAAACCGTTGCTGACGTCCTGCGGGCGGCGACGGGTTTCGCAAGCGGCTCGACACCGCCGGTTCTCGACTGCGGCAATGCGGCGTGAAGACGACGGTCGCGAAACGACAACGTGTTGGGCTTCGCAAGCGTTCAACCCAACCTACGGGCCAGTGGTTTTGGATACGCCGTTGCGATGACGAGCGCGCCGCCAGAGCGATCGGAACGGCAAACCCACTAGCACGCGACGTCGGCGGACCGCCGGCGCGCCAATTGATTCGCCACCTCCCGAAGGGCCGCACGCAGCGCAGCCGGATCAACGTTATCGGCGGCCATCAGGTCCAGCACGATCGGATCCGCCAGCAACTCGTCGAGGCTCATCTCCGGCACCGGCCGCATCGTCGGCACCGCCCGGCAGAGCTCACGCCACGCAGCAAAGTCCGGTTGGATCGTCCGCCGCCGTGGGCGCGCGGCATGCGGCGCCGCAATGGTTTTGCTCGCCCCCAATCCGGCAACGACGGCCGGATGGCACACCTTGACCTCACCGGCATCGGAAAATTCGGTCATTGGTTCATCCCTGTGCTGTCGGCATTGGAATTCGCCGTGACAGAGGTCGAGGAATGTGTTACTGACCGGTCACGTACAAGAACGATACTGACCGGTAACACCCGTGTCAAGTGCAAACCCATGCCAGTAACTGCCACCACCGCCTCGCCTGCCGAAGCAGCGTTCAATCACTCGGATAAAGTGCCGCCCCGCACGCGGATCCTGTGCTCCGCACGCGAGCTGTTCTATCGGCACGGCATCCGATCCGTCGGGGTCGAGGCGATCGCCGAAGCCGCGGGCACCAACAAGATGACGCTGTATCGGCACTTCGCGTCCAAGGACGAGCTGATCGCGGAATGCCTGCGACTGTTCGCCGAAGAGGCGAACGGTGTTTGGGTAACACTCGCCGCCAAGCATCCGGGCGACGAGGCAGCGCAGCTGCGTGGCTGGCTGGCGGCTGCCGCGGTGCGAATCACCGATCCCGAAGACCGCGGATGCGCCCTCGCCAATGCGGCGATCGAAATCCCCGACCGGAACCACCCGGCACGGCGGGTGATCGAGACCTTCAAGTCGGCGCAGCACGATCGGCTCCTGGCCCTCGCCCGCGCAGCGGGCGCCAACGAGCCCCAGGTGCTGGCCGACAACCTCATCATGCTGCTCGAAGGCGCCCGGGTTTGTGCCCAGAGCACGGGCCCGGACGGCCCGGCCGGTCGCTTCGTACGCACCGGCGAAGCGCTGATCGCGGCCCAATTGTGCTGACGACATTCTCCCCGGAAAGACCGCGCTCCCCGGAAAGACCGCGACCGGAAACGCCCCCTGCCCTGGGGAGCGTCAAGCCTTCGGCTTCGACGCTTCGACCGGACCGCCTGCCTCCTTCCATGCCGTGAACCCGCCGCCGATATGCGCCACCGGTCGCAGGCCCATCTGTTGCGCCGTCTGGGTCGCGAGCGCCGAACGCCAGCCCGCGGCACAGAAGAACACGAAGCGCTTGCCCTCGGAGAAAACCGGCTTGTGGTACCGGCACTGCGGATCGATCCAGAATTCGAGCATGCCCCGCGGACAGTGGAACGCACCCGGCATTCTGCCCTCGCGATCGAGCTCGCGGACATCCCGCAGGTCCACGAACACGACGTCGTCGCCTCCGTGCAACGCGATCGCAGCCTCGACCGGCAGCGTTTCGATCTCGCGTTCGGCCGCTTCGAGAAGCTGTGCGACCGGGGTGATGGTCTGCTGCGACATTGAAGTTCCTTCGACTTTTTGGCGACGAATGTCCGCCCCCGGCGGCTTGACGTCGCACGGCTCTTCCATACCTTATGCCCGATCCCATCCGGGCGGAAGGACGATCGACGTCAACAACCGACGCCCGCCGGGCGCGGCGCAGCGAACACGAAGCACGCTCGAATCTGCGGCATCGCGTTGTCGTCTGGCAGGAAAACGTCAATCGTCCGATCGTCGGTGTTCCGACGGCAGCGCGTCGAACAAACATTGCATGATGCCGCCGTGCATCTTGTCGCCCAACCGAATCGAAACAGATGCCGTCCGCCGGCCACCGGTCTATATTGACCCGCGTCGCCGCCGGGCGTCCCGTGATTCCCCGCAGGTGTTGTCATGAATCTCTTCCCCCTGATCGACCTGATCGCCGTGGCCGGATTCGTCGTCGCGTGGAGCGGCTATGCCCTGACGATGGAATTGAGCCCGCACGGCAAGGACGCCCTCAACGCCCGGATGCACGAGTATCGTGAAGTATGGATGCGTCGTGCGCTCTCGCGCGACATCCGGATGGTCGACACGATGATCATGTCGTCGCTGCAGAGCGGCACCGCGTTCTTCGCCTCGACATCGCTGCTCCTGGTCGGCGGGGCGCTCACCGTGCTGCGCTCGACCGACGACATGCTGGAGATGATCGGCGACCTGCCGCTGGGGATTCACGTCACCCGGACCCAATGGGAGATCAAGGCGATCGGTCTCGTCGTCATCCTGATCTACGCGTTTTTCAAATTCGCCTGGTCGTATCGCCTGTTCAACTACGTGGCCATCCTGATCGGCGGCATGCCGCCGGCGTCGACCGCCGGAACGCCGGAGGCCGAGAGTTACGTGCGCAAGACCGTTCGGTTGTTCGAATCCGCCGGCCGTCACTTCAACCGTGGCCAGCGCTCGTTGTTTTTCGCGCTCGGCTATCTCGGCTGGTTCGCCGGCCCCTACGCCCTGATGGTGGCGACGGTGGCGACCGTCGGTGTCCAGTGGCGCCGTCAGTTCGCGTCCGAATCACGCCGGGCGCTGGTCGACGACTGACCGTCCGGCGACCGCACGGCGGTCACGCGCCCTCAACGGGTCAGTTCGAGCATCACGTTGGCGGTCGAGACCATCAACACGGCAAACACCGTCACCGTGACGGTGCATGCGGTTTGGATGCGTTTGCGGCGGCGCGCACGCTCTTCTTCGGCGGCGGCATCCGCCACATTCGCCTCGATGGCCGCCGGCAAGGCGGTTGCATGGAACGTCATTGAAACCCCCAACCCAATGGCCCAACGGTGGTCCCGCACGCGACGGGCCCAACCGTGCGTACTGGGCGCCAAAATCCACTAAAACCGCCCCCACGCGGCCTGAGTCGGGTGTCAGTGTTGAGCAGAATGGTAAACGAAAGATGACCTGCGGCCCCGTCGAGTGTCCCCGTTCCGTCGTTAGTAAGGCGCGGGCGGCAAACGGAACCGAACGTCGGAACCGGGACACAAGGGTGCTGGAAAAAGCGCGGAGCATCGCCCGGTAACAAAGTACGCCACGAGGCCGAACCATTCCCTCACGGCCGTATCGGTACGGCGCAGCCCCGACCCCACGGAATCAAACGGAAACAACGGCCCCTCGTCGCCCGCCGTGCGCCAGTCGACCGGATAGGCCTCGACATCGAACCCGAGGCGGCGGAAGATCCCGATCGAGCGCGGCATGTGGTAGGCGGAGGTCACCAGCAGCCAGCGCTCGCCCGGCTTGGGGGCAGCCAGCTCGAGCGAGTACACGGCGTTCTCGACGGTGTTGCGCGACTTGTTTTCGACGATGATGCGCTCGCGTGCGACGCCCATGCGTTCGAGCAGCGCCACCGCGACATCGGCTTCGCCCGGAGCCGCCCGCCGCCAGGGGTTTCCACCACTGTAGAGCAGCCGGGCGGCCGGATAGCGGCGCGCCAGTTCGACCGCCGCCGTCACGCGCTCGGCCGCCTCGTTGAGGCCCGCCTGGGCGCGCGGGAACGACACATCCGGGCTGATGGCGCCGCCCAGCACGACGATGCCGTCGGGCGCGCCGCCAGCCGGGTTCCACGGCGGAAAGCGGTTTTCCAGCGGCTCGATCAGCCAGTTGCCGAGTGGCGACAATCCGGCGACCGCCAACAGCAGCAATCCGGCGGCCATCAGCGCCCGGCCGGCACGCGCCCGGCGCGTCGCCGTCAGGACGAGCCCCAGAATGCCGACGCACAGGAACAAGTTCGACGGCTGGACGAAGAAACCGAAAACCTTGGAGACGACGAAGAACATCCGCGGATCACGCCGGCAGGATTCCGAGTCTGGCGTCGCGGCGGCGCAGCCAGATCACCAACGGCACGGAAAGAACGACCATCCAGGCCTTGCCGACGACCTGGCCGGCGAGGAAATCGAGCGACCCGAAGGCCAATCCGAGAAAGATGATCGAGTCGACCACCAGCCCGACCATGCTCGAGGCGACGACCGCCGCGACCAGCCGGCGCCGCGCCAGCGGCGTATAGACCGCAAGATCGGCCAATTCGGAGATCAGGAAGGCGGCCGCCGACGCCACCACCAGCGACGGCGGCGCCAACAGCGCAGACAGTGCGGCACCCCCGATGATGGCGTAGACCGAAACCCCGGTGCCGAGCCGGCGCTGGACGAGATCGCGCAACACCAGCGCGACGCCGATCATGGCGACGCCGGACGGCGCCGTCAGCCGCGGCGCCACCGGGATCAGGCAAGGCCCGCCCGAAACGCAGACGGTGCCGACATGGCCGATCATCCAATTGGCAACCGGAATGGTAAGCGCAAACAGCACCAGAAAGATGACCCCTTCGGTCCGGCGTCGGGTGTCGAGTTCGCGCGAAAACAAAGCCATCGAAGAAAGCCGCCATACCGTACCGCAAACGGCACAAGCCGACCCTGCGGTTCGTCTGCCAAGGCAGCGGCATAGCAGCTAAAGCATGACCCCGGAAAGGGGCTCCCGGCTCTGGCGGGAAACCGCGAGCATCAAGGGCCAGTGTGGTTTTGGATTTGACGATCCGATGAAGCGCTCGCCGAAAGAGAGAGCGGAACGCCAAATTCGCCATACCATAACACCATACACGACTGACGCCAGCGGACCGGCGAGCCGGTGTGGTTTCGATCAGGCCGCCGGTGCCGATCCGCCGGCGCAGCAGGCCGCACCGGGCGAAGTTCCAGCCCGGGTCAGCTTTCGGCCTGCCCCAGCCGTCGGATCCGCGTCGCCTCCCCGGCCGCCGCCGACTGCGACAGCAGGCGCTCGATGTTTTCCGCGGGGGCCGGCCTGGCGAACAGGTAGCCCTGCATCTCGTCGCAGCCGGCCAGCCGCAGCAGGATGCGCTGCTCCTCGGTCTCGACACCCTCGCACAGCACGGTCAGGCCGAGCGCGCGGCCGAGCGCGATGATCGCCTGCATGATCACGCCGCCATTGGTGGACTGGCCGAGCGGCGAGACGAATTCCTTGTCGATCTTGAGCTTGTCGATGGCGAAGCGGCGCAGGTAGCTCAGGCTCGAATAG
>JAVBUK010000437.1:0-5673 GCA_031555345.1 Xanthobacteraceae bacterium
CTGTGTCCCCTGGCGGCCGAAACCGCGCGCCGGTTCGGCGCCAGCCGTGTCGCCCTGGTCGGCGAGGCCGCCCATGTCATTCCGCCGATCGGGGCGCAGGGCCTCAACCTCGGCATCCGTGACGCCGCGACGATCGCCGAACTCGCAGTCGACACCAAACGTGCCGGCCAGGACGTCGGCGGGGTCACCGATCGGTACGACCGGATGCGCCGGGGCGATGTCGGCAGTCGCACGATCGCCGTCGATCTGCTCAACCGCACGCTGCTGTCCGATCTGTTTCCTGCACAGGGGATGCGCGGCCTCGGCCTCTATCTGCTCGACCGGGTGCCGCCGTTGCGCCGCGCGGTGATGCGTGAGGGGATCGCGCCGGCGGCGCCACTGCCGCGCCTTCTCCGTGGCGAGGCGTTGTGACGTTCGGCCCGGCCTGATGCGGCTGTTTCTGGTCGAACAGTCGCAGCCGCGAGCATCGTGGGACCGGCTCGACCGCACCGGGCCGCGGAGCGGCTGCCGCCAAATGCGGCTTGGCGCCGGCCGCGGTATCCCCTAAAGCGATGTCGGGATGGAAAGCCGGCCAAGACCGGCGGAACGCAATCGAGGGTCTGGCTCATGAGGCTGCCACGCAATTTCTTCAAGCCGCTGGCGATCGGCGCGCCGGCGCCGCTGCGCGAGTTGCCGGTCCGGCTCGAGCGCATGATCCAGTTCGTGCCGCCGCATGTCGACAAGATGCGAGCCAAGGTTCCCGATCTGATCGCTCAGGTCGACGTCGTTCTGGGAAATCTCGAGGACGCGGTGCCGGCCGATGCCAAGCTGGCGGCGCGCAGCGGCTTCATCGACATGGCGCGGTCGTGCGATTTCGGCGCGACCGGCCTGTGGACGCGCATCAACGCCCTCAATTCGCCGTGGGCTCTCGACGACGTGGTCGAGATCGTCGGCGCAGTCGGCGCCAAACTCGACGTCGTGATGCTGCCCAAGGTCGAGGGCGCCTGGGACATCCACTACCTCGACCAGTTGCTCGCCCAGCTTGAGGCCAGACACGCCATCGGGAAGCCGATTTTCGTTCACGCCATCCTGGAGACCGCGGAGGGAGTGAACAACGTCGAAGCGATCGCGTCGGCCTCCCCGCGCATGCACGGCATCAGCCTCGGCCCGGCCGACCTCGCCGCCTCACGCGCGATGAAGACGACCCGGGTCGGTGGCGGACACCCGGACTATCGGGTGCTGGCCGATGCTGATGGGGATGGGCCGCGCCCGGCTTTTCAGCAGGACTTGTGGCACTATACGCTGGCAAGAATGGTCGACGCCTGCGCGGCGGCCGGCATCAAGCCGTTCTACGGACCGTTCGGCGACTTCGCCGATCCTGCGGCGTGCGAGGCCCAGTTCCGCAACGCCTTTCTGATGGGTTGCGCCGGCGCCTGGTCGCTTCACCCGAGCCAGATCGCGATCGCCAAGCGGGTGTTTTCGCCGGATCCAGCGGAGGTCGCTTTCGCCCAAAAAATCCTCGCCGCCATGCCCGACGGCACTGGCGCCGCCATGATCGACGGCAAGATGCAGGACGACGCCACCTGGAAGCAGGCCAAGGTGGTGGTCGACCTTGCCCGGCTGGTCTGCGCCAAGGACCCCGAATCCGCCGCCCAATACCGACCGTGACCTGCCGTCGATTTGGGTGTATGGTATTGCCGTCAGGGCGACGCCGGATTTTCCCGTGTTCACCGCGCGCGCAGTCGAGTAAAAACCTTCGGTCGCTCGCAGGTGAGAGGCATGATGGGGCGCCATCGATTGACCATGAACAAGACCCGCACCGCCAAATTCAAGCTCGGCCAAGTCGTCCGCCACCGCGTCTTTCCGTTTCGCGGTGTCGTGTTCGACATCGACCCCGAGTTCGCCAATACCGAGGAATGGTACGAGGCGATTCCCCCGGACGTGCGCCCGCGCAAGGACCAGCCATTCTACCATTTGTTCGCGGAGAACGCCGAAACCGAATACATCGCCTATGTGTCGGAACAGAACCTGTTGCCGGACACCTCGGACGAGCCGGTCCGACATCCCCGGGTGGCCGAGGCGTTCGAGCGCGATGATCACGGCGGATACCGGCCGCGTCAGCACAATCTGAACTGACCGCGTCCTGCGAGCGACCGGATGATAGGCGAAAGCGCGCCATTGACGCGCTCGGCGTATGAAGGTGACGGAAACTGCCGCTATGGCGTCGCCGCCGGGCCTTGAGGGTATTCGCCCTTTCGCCTTGCCTCTTCGGACCGCTTGAGAAGCAGTTCCTCGCGGCTTTTCTGGCGTGCCTCCAGCTCTTTCGGATCGATCGGCGGCCCCTCATTGGCCTTCGCGAAGTCGACCAGCGGCATCGTCACGTTGATGACGCTCCCGGTGATGCGATAGGCCTGGATCACCAGCGTCTGCCCCTTCTTGAGCCTGTCGATCAATTGCGGCGTCGCCTTGGAATTGGCGATGCAGCCGTTGGCGAGACAGGTGTAGAACGGCACGCTGGTCGGCGCATTCTGGTCGATGACGATGCGAATTCCGGGCTGGAGTTGCAGCGCGTTGGGCAGGCTGATGCGCAGGGTCTTTTCCGACTCGCCTTCGGTCTCGATCAAGACGGCGGAGGCCATCGGCAGACCGACTTCGGTCGTCGAGTCCATCGCGGTGTAGCAGACCGCCTTGGCGTCCGGCTCCAGCGGTTTGGGGCAGAACTTGATCCATGGGGAATAGATCAGGCGCGGCGTTTCGACCGGCGCCTCCGCCTGCCTGGGTTGCTGCGGGGCGGGTGCCGGTCGAGAACTGCGCGCCGGCGGCGCCGCGGTCTGGACGACCGGCCGTTGCAGCGACAGCGGTTGCTGCTGCAGAGGCTGCTGCGAAATCGCGACCGACGACCCCAGTGTCGCCAGGCCGGATGCCAGGACGAAAACCTTCACGGCGGATGGCACGATGCCCCCCTGTTGGCCATGCAACGACCCGCTCACGCGGTCGCGATGCATGGCCCTTCTACGGCAGGTCCGCCGGCCTCGGAAGTCGGAAAACCGAAAGCCGGCGAGGAGAGCGGTTTACTTCTTCTGGTCCGCAGGCTGGCCGGGGGCGAGTTGCTTGCGCGCATCTTCGGCACGCCGCTGCAGCTCTTCCTGCAGTTTGGCCTGCTTCTCCTGATCCTTTTTCAATTCTTCCGCGAACACTTTCGCGTCGACACCCGGCCCCTCGATCTCCTTTTGGAAATCCGCCATGGCAAACGGGACGGTGATGAAGTTGCCACCCATGTTGAGGGCCTGGACGTTGATGACCTTGGCCTTCTTGAGCCGGCCGAACAGGTCGGCATTGAGTTCGGCCTGCGCCAAGCATCCCTGCTGGAAGCAGAAGAGATACGGCGCCGTGACCAGCTCCTGTTGATCGGTCACCAGCCGCGTACCCTGGGTCAGGACCACGCCCAACGGCAGGGTGAGACGCAGTATCTTCTCGGCGGCCCCTTCCGGCTCGATGATCACGACGCCAGCGATCGGCATCCGGGTTTCGGAGGAAACCTCTTTTCCGGTCGCGCAGTACTTCTTCTGGCCCTGCGGTACCTCGTTCTGGCAGACTTTCTTCCAGTTCGAGTAGATCAGGTTCGGAAGCTGTTCCTGCGGAATCTGCGGCTGCTGGGCCTGTTGCGGCTGGTTCTGCGCCGCTGCCGGAGCCTGGGCGGGCTTTTGAGCCGGCGCAGCAGGCTTGGCTGCTGGTGCCCCAGACCGGGGCGTTGCCGGACGGGCGGGCTGCTGTGCTTGCTGGGCCAATACGACGCTCGCCGCCAGCACGCTCAGGACCGCCCCCGCGGCTGTCCGGGCCAGCGACCTGCGCACCGGCCCCGCCAGCGCCAACACGATCGGGTGGGTCATCATGAATCCTTTCTCTCGCCGTCCTTCGCGGCCAATCCGTTTGCGGCCATCCCGTTTGGAACGGTGCCCCTTTCTGGCGGGCTGTGTCGGCGCCAAATGAGGCATGAAGGTGACATATGGTCACCGCCTGATAGCCCAATTTCCGGCAGTGATAAAGCGCCACCGTCGATCCTCAAAGGGAGGTGCGGCCGGGAGGGAATCGTGATTCTGTAGCGGGTCGTCGCCCCCTTCGGCGTGCCTCCAGGGATTTTAAGCCGCATGTTGGCCCCGCTTTCCCTTTCGGCTGCGAACGCCATCGTGAAACCGGCCGACGCGATGGTTCACGCCGCGCGGACCGGTTGGTTCGCCATGGCATTCGTCGTGGCGTTCTGCATCACCATCGCACCGCCTGACGCCACCGCACAGCCGCGCCATGCCATTGCGATGCATGGGGAACCGGCTCTCCCGGATGGTTTTTCGGCCTTTCCTTATGTCAACCCGGAAGCGCCCCGGGGTGGCCGGCTGGTGCAGGGCGTGCCGGGTACGTTCGACAGCCTCAATTCGCTGATCGTCAAAGGCGTTCCGGCGCTGTCGTTGCGCGCCTACGTGGTCGAGAGCCTGATGGTTCGGGGCTACGACGAGCCGTTCACGGTCTACGGCCTGCTGGCCCGCACGGTCGAAACCGACGCGGCGCGCAGCTACGTGACCTTCGGTCTGAACCCGGCCGCGCGCTTTTCCGACGGCACACCGGTCACCGCCGACGACGTGATCTTCTCCTGGCAATTGTTGCGCGACAAGGGACGGCCCAACCACCGCACCTATTACGCCAAGGTCGCCAAGGCGGAGGCCCTCGACGCCCGCACCGTGCGTTTCGATTTCGCAGGTGCCAACGACCGCGAACTGCCGCTGATTCTCGGCCTGATGCCGGTCCTCGCCAAGCACGCCGTCGATCCCGCGACCTTCGAGGAAACCAGCCTCAAGCCGCAGCTCGGCAGTGGCCCCTACATCGTCAGCCAAGTCGATCCCGGACGCAGCGTGACGCTCGAGCGCCGGGCGGATTATTGGGGGCGCGATCTCGCCGTCAACCGCGGGTTCTGGAATTTCGACACCTTGCGGTACGACTACTATCGCGACGTCAATGCGTTGATGGAGTCGTTCAAGAAAGGTCTCGACGACGTGCGGCTGGAGACCGATCCCGGCCGCTGGCAAACAGGGTACAATTTTCCCGCCGTCCGGGACGGACGCGTGGTGAAGGAGGCCCTGCCCTCGGGCCTGCCGCAGGGCATGTCGGGGTTCGTGTTCAACACCCGGCGGGGCGTTTTCGCCGACGCCCGGGTGCGGGAGGCGATCGCGCTGCTGTTCGACTTCGAGTGGATCAACAAGAACTTCTTCTTCGGGCTCTACCGCCGCAGTGGCGGCTATTTCGACGGCAGCCTGCTGTCGTCGCTCGGGCGGCCGGCGGATGCGCGCGAGCGGGCTCTGCTCGCGCCGTTTCCCGGCGCGGTGCGGCCGGAGGTTCTCGAGGGCACATGGTCGCCGCCGAAAACCGACGGATCCGGCCGTGATCGCAAAGCGGTGCGGCGCGCCCTCGCCCTGTTCAAGGAAGCCGGCTACGAGCTCTCCGGGACTGTGCTCAGGCAACGCAGCAGCGGCGTGCCGCTCGGTTTCGAAATCCTGGTCACTACCAAGGACCAGGAAAGACTGGCCATCGCGTTTTGCGAAAGCCTGCGGCGCGCCGGTATCGACGCACGCATGCGGGTCGTTGACGCGGTGCAATACGATCAGCGGCGACTCACCTTCGATTTCGACATGATCCAGTTCCGCT
>JAVBUK010000095.1:0-3940 GCA_031555345.1 Xanthobacteraceae bacterium
GACGGTCGACAGATAGACGATCGAGGCGATCTTGGGCGCGGTCCGGAACGCGTTGTCGAGCACGGCCAGCACGGGGTCGCTTCCGCCGTGCGGCGCCGCCGAGATCAGCACCGCATCCGCATCGGCGATCGCGCCGCGCAGATCCGCGCCGGCGGCGCCGTCGAATTCGAGTATTTCCAAATGTCGTCCGCCGCCCGCTTGCTCCTGCATTGGAACTTGTGGGCTCGGATGCCGGCGTGCATCGTCCGCCTCGGAGCAGGCGCGATGGCGCGTCGTTCCGACGATGCGGTCGAACCGCGCGCCGAACTCCGCTGCGTAATGCCGCGCGCAATAACCGAAGCCCAGGCAGATCAGGGTCGTGCTCATGTCGCCTGCTCCATCAATGCGGCCCGCCATTCGTCGGCGACCGCGGGGTCCGGATCCTCGCTCCGCGCGGCGGCGAGCCGTACCAACGCCTCGGGCGCGACGAGGCGCGACAGTGCCCACACGGCGGTGCTGCGCACCAGCGGCGAGGCGTCGTCGATCAGCGGTCCGGCCGCCGCCGCCAGCGCCGCGTCGCCGCTGTTGCCGATGGCGATCAGCACGTTGCGCATGAAGCGGTCGCGGCCGATGCGCCGGAGCGCGGTCTTGACCGTCAGGGCGCGGAACGCCGCGTCGTCGAGCCGGACGAGATCGGCGAGTGGAGCGGCGTCGAGCGCGGGACGGGCGGCGAGTCTGGTCTCGCGTCCGGTCTGCGCGAACTTGTTCCACGGGCAGGCCGCCAGGCAGTCGTCGCAGCCATAGATGCGGTTGCCGATGCGTGGCCGCAGCGCGCGCGCGACCGGTCCGTTGTGCTCGATGGTCAGATACGAGATGCACAGGCGGGCATCGAGGCGGTAGGGCTCGGTGATGGCTCCGGTCGGACAGGCGTCGATGCAGGCGCGGCAGGCGCCGCAATGGTCACGTCCGCTGGTTCGCGGGGCGAGGTCGAGCGTCGTGAAGACCGCTCCGAGGAACAGCCAGGATCCATGGTCGCGCGACACCAGGTTGGTGTGCTTGCCCTGCCAACCGAGGCCGGCGGCGGCCGCCAGCGGCTTTTCCATCACGGCGGCGGTGTCGACGAACACTTTGACGTCCCCGCCGGCCCGAGCGACCAGCCAGCGGGCCAGGGTCTTCAGGCGGCGCTTGATCAGGTCGTGATAGTCGTCGCCTTGGGCGTAGACCGAGATGGCGCCGCGGTCGCGGCATGCCAGGACCGCGCCGGGGTCGCGGTCGGGGCCGTAGTTGAGACCGAGCATGACGATTGATCGCACCGCCGGCCACAGCGTCGACGGATCGGCGCGGCGTTCCGGGTTGCGCGCCATCCAGGCCATGTCGCCATGCCGGTAGTCGGCCAGGAACCGTTCGAGGTGGATGCCGGCGGATGGGATCGCATCGGGACGGGTGACCGCGCAGGCCGCAAAACCCAGTTTTTCGGCTTCCGCCGCCAGTGCCGCAGTCAGGGCGGCGGGATCCGTCAAAAGTCGAGGTCCGCGTAGGTCTTCGACGGCGGGATGCCGGCGTGCGATTCGATCAACAACGGCCGGAACGACGGCCGTGACTTCACCCGTGCGTACCAGGCCTTGGCGGCTTCGTCTTCGTTCCACGGCACGTCCCCGAGGTAGTCGACCGAGGACAGATGCGCGGCTGCCGCCAGATCCGCATAGCTCATCCGGTCACCGGCGAGCCAGTTGCGGGTGCGTACCAGCCAGCCGATGTAGGCGAGATGGTAGCGCACATTGTTGATCGCCGCGCGAATCGCTTCGGTATCGGGCGATCCTCCGCCCTGTCTGGCCCGCATATGGCGCTTGAGCAGGCGTTCCGTGACCAGGGGACCCGATACTTCGGCGAAGAACTTGTTGTTGAACCACCCCGCCAGCCGCCGGACCTCGATGCGGGCCGCGATCTCGCGCGGCAGCAGCCGGTGGTCGCCCAGTTCGGACCCGCGGGTTTCGTCGAGGTATTCGGCGATGATCCAGGCCTCTGGTACCGGCAGGCCGTTGTCCTCGACCAGAACCGGCGTCGTTCCGGCCGGGTTGAGCGCCAAGAACTCGTGCCGCCGCTCCCATGGGCGCTCTTCCACCAGGCGGGCCGCGATTCCGTATTCGCCCAGCGCGATGCGCACGAAGCGGGAATGCGGGCAGAACGGGTGATGGAACAAGGTCAGCATCGGTTTTCGGCTCGGACTTGCCCCGGGGTGGTCGACGGCGAGCGGAAGCAATACGAGCCGCCTTATACAACAAGCGCGGCCGGGTGAAATCAGGCAAGTCCAGCCCACCGCAGGAGCGTTGGGCATCGGCCCGTTCGGGTGCGATGTCACATTTTTACCACGCGCGCGACGGGGGCGCGGCTCTGCGGTTTTGGCATTGCTCCGGCAGCCGACTTCCGCCACAAGCGCTGCGCGGCCTGCGCCGCGCTTTCCCTTGCCTGGTGCGTCGCCCGAACCCGGGTCGCGGCGGACGCGGGCCGCCCCGGAGTGTCGACTTCAATGACGTTCGAGCTGATCAAGGCCGCGCTTCTCGGCATCATCGAGGGATTGACCGAGTATCTTCCCGTCTCCTCGACCGGGCACCTGCTGCTGTTCGGACGCCTTCTCGGCTTCAGCGACGACGAATTCGGCAAGACCTTCTCGGTACTGATCCAGTTCGGCTCGATTCTCGCGCTGCTGTCGATCTATTTCATCCGCCTGGTGCGGATCGCCCGGGGCCTGGCCGACGACCCGATGACGCGGCGTTTCGTCCTCGGCGTGTTCATCGCGTTCCTTCCCGCGGCGGTGGTCGGCGCCGCTTTCCACCGCGTCATCACCGGCGTGCTGTTCAACCCCTGGATCGTCTGCATCACCCTGATGATCGGCGGCGTCGTGCTGCTGTGGGTCGAAACGCTCGACCTCGAGCCCGGCCATCGCGACGCTCAGCGGTTCACCCTGCCGATGTATCTCGGCATCGGGATCTGCCAGTGCGTGTCGATGATCCCCGGCGTTTCGCGCTCGGGCGCCACCATCGTGTCGGCGATGCTGCTCGGCGCCGACCGGCGCTCGGCGGCGGAATTCTCGTTCTATCTCGCGATGCCGACGATGGCGGGCGCCTTCGTGTACGACCTCTACAAGAACGCCGGCGCCCTGACCGCCACCAACACGATGATCATCGCGGTCGGGTTCGTGACCTCGTTCGTGGCCGGGTGGATCGTGGTGAAGACCTTTCTCGACTACGTTTCGCGCCACGGTTTTACGGTGTTCGCCTGGTGGCGGATCGTGGTCGGGGGGCTCGGCATGATCGCGCTCGCCCTGGGGTGGTGAGTTCGGGGGCGGTGAACGCCCGCCTGGTGAGCTCCCCCTGGGAGCGGGCCCTCATTGTTCGACCAGGAGGTCCCGGGTGATCTCGCCGATGCTGCGCAGGCCGGTGAACATCATGGTGGCTTCCATTTCCTTGCGCAGGATGTCGATCGCCGCCGTCACGCCCTTTTCGCCCATGGCGGCGAGGCCGTAGAGGTGGGCGCGGCCGATCAGGCAGCCGCGCGCGCCCAGCGCCAGCGCACGCAGGACGTCCTGGCCGGTGCGGATGCCGCCGTCGAACAGCACCTCGAGGCGATCGCCGACCGCCGCCGCGATCCTGGGCAGGGCGTCGATGGTCGCCGGCGCGCCGTCGAGCTGGCGCCCGCCGTGGTTTGACACCACGATGCCGTCGACGCCGGCCGCGGCCGCGGCGCGGGCATCCTCGACACTCAGAATGCCCTTCAGCACCAGCTTGCCCGGCCACAGCTTGCGCACCCATTCGATGTCGCGCCAGGTCAGGGTCGGGTCGAGATGCCGGTTCGACCAGTTGGCGGTGCCGAGCAGGCTTTCGCTGCGCCGGAGGTAGGTCTCGATGTGGCCGAAGGTGCGGCGTTTGGCCATCAGGACGCGTAGCGCCCATGCGGGCCGCCG
>JAVBUK010000350.1:0-3091 GCA_031555345.1 Xanthobacteraceae bacterium
CGCATATGCCGCGCCAGGCGGGCCCGGAGCCCGCCGGGTCCCTTGGCCGAGCCGCAATAGAGATAGCGTCCCGGGCCCAGGGTCGCCGACGCACTGCCGATCCGCACCACGGCCGGGCGGGACAGGTCGATCGCCAGGACGTAGGCGCCCGCCGCCGCCGGCGCTTCGGCCGCGGTGGTGACGAACCGAAAGGGAGCGAGCGGCGCCAACGTCATGCCGGCTTTGCGCACGGTCGTCGTCATCGTGATCTCGGCCCCGCGGACGGCATTCATCAAAGCGCCGCCCGCGTCGTGGCGGCGCCGACTCACGGATCCAGCTCGGTGTCCCAATAGAGATAGTCGAGCCAGCTGTCGTGCAGATAGTTGGGCGGGAACAGGCGGCCGTTGCGGTGCAGATGATGCACGCTCGGCTGGAACGGCATCTGCGATGGCCACATGCGCGCTTCCGCCGGGGTGAGGTTGCTCTTGCGCAGGTTGCAGGGTGAGCACGCTGCGACGACGTTGCCCCAGGTGGTCTGGCCGCCGCGCGAGCGCGGGATCAGATGATCGAAGGTGAGGTCGTCGCGCGCGCCGCAATACTGGCAGGAGAAGCGGTCCCGCAGGAACACGTTGAACCGGGTGAAGGCCGGGTGGGTCGACGGCTTGACGAAGGTCTTGAGCGACACCACGCTCGGGAGCTTCATTTCGAAGCTCGGGCTGTGCACCGCCTTGTCGTATTCGGCGACGATGTTGACGCGGTCCAGGAACACGGCCTTGATGGCGTCCTGCCACGACCACAGCGACAGGGGATAGTAGCTCAGCGGGCGAAAATCCGCGTTGAGCACCAGTGCGGGCCAGGCGTTCGGCGAAACGTGAGCGTTCAAAAAACCGCTCCTCACCTCGTCTTCGGCTGCCTCGCACTAGCAGGTAGGTACCACAGACCTGCCCATTTTATAGATTGTCGTGTCAGGATTGTGAAGCGCGCGTGTGGGTAATTCGTCCTAATTCGTCAATCTGGCCCGGGATTCATCACCACGGCTGAAAACGCCGGGCCAGAAACTCGCCGCCGTGGCGCAGACCTTCCTGGTCGATTCCGTGCCCGAGGTTGGGCGACAGGTGCCATTCGGCCGGCAGGCCGAGGGTTGCGAGCGCCTCGGTGGCGCGGAACAGGGCCTCGACCTCGATGACGTCGTCGTCCTCGCCGTGCAGCAACAGAATCGGCGGGCGGCCGACGATGTCGGCCTGGACCGCTTCCGGCCCGGCGGCATCGGGGGTGACGAAAACGCCCGAATAGCCGACGATCGCGGCCGGCGGCTCGCGCCGGCGCAGGCCGACGTGCAGCGCCATCATCGTGCCCTGGCTGAAGCCGACCAGCGCCAGCGCGGCGGCGGGCAGCGAATGCCGCGCCAGTTCGGTGTCGAGAAATCGCTCGAGCCCGGGCCCTGCGGCATTGACCCCGCGCCAGCGCTCGCCCGGGTCGCGGAAGGTGAGCGGGAACCACTCGCGGCCCATCGGTGCCTGGCCGCACGGTCGCGGCGCATGCGGCGACACGAAGGCGGCCTGCGGCAGCAGATCCTGCCAGACCCGCCCGATCTCGATCAGGTCGTTGCCGTCGGCACCGTAGCCATGCACGAACACGACCAACTGCCGCGCCGGACCGCGCGAGCGCGGCGGAAGCCGCGGACCGTCGAGTTCTGTCGTCATGATGTTCCTTCAGGTCTGCGGTGTGATCAGCAGAGGTGCCGCCTCGCGACGCTTGACGGCGCGATAATAGGACCACATCAGGCAGGCCGCCACGCCACGCCAGGGTCGCCATTGTTCCGCATGCACGATCATCTCCTTGACGGTCGGGCGGGAAGGCAGCGCGAACGCGAGCCGCATCGCTTCCTGCACGGCCAGGTCGCCGGCCGGCCACGCATCCGCGTTGCCGAGGCAGAACAACAGATAGATGTCCGCGGTCCACGGCCCGATTCCATGCACCGCGGTGAGCACCCGATGGGCCTGGTCCGCCGGCCAGTCGGCGAGGGCGTCGAGATCGAGCCCGTCGGCGATCGCAGCGGTGATCGCCTTGAGGGTCCGGATCTTGCCGGCCGACAGCCCGAGGCGCGCGAGCGTGGTCGCCCGCGCCCGCCGGATCCGCGCCGGATCGAACGGGACGAAGGCGGCATCGAGCCGAGCCCAGATCGCCGCCGCGCTGGCGGTCGACAGTTGTTGCGAGGTGACGATCGAGGCCAGTCCGGCAAAGCCGCCCGGCCGGCGGCGCAGCGGCGGCGGTCCACCGACCGCGAGCACCGCCGCCAGCCGCGGATCCTGTCGCACCAGCAGCTTTACGGCCCGATCGACGTCGGCCTGGGTTTCGAGGCGCATCGGCATGGCCGGCAGGTTCCACGATCGGTCATCCGATGCAAGCCGCACCAGTGTCCCGGTTCCGACATTCGGTTCCGTTCGCGGCGTGCTCCGGACGAACGTCGGAACCGAAGGACACCAGCAACGCCAAGATGCTAGAGTGGTTTTGGATTGGGCGTTGCGATGAAGAGCGCGCCGCAAGCGTGATCACAACGTCAAATCCACCACACGAGGGCGCCGTGGCCGGGATGGCCGTGTCTTGAAACGCCACCCCGCAGGCTTTTTGGTGGCGCATGATCGTGTCCAGAAACCGGATCCTCTCATCGGCATCATGCTCTAGAAATAATCCATGACTCGTCCCGTCTTCCGCTTCGCACCCAGCCCGAACGGGTTCCTCCATCTCGGTCATGCATTGTCGGCGCTGCTCAATTTCGAGTTTGCCCGCGCGTCGGGCGGCCGCTTCCTGCTGCGCATCGAGGACATCGACGCGACCCGTTGTCGGCCGGCGTACGAGGCCGCGATCTACCAGGACCTGGCTTGGCTCGGGCTGTCGTGGGAGGAGCCGGTGCGCCGGCAGTCGGATCATTTCGCCGACTATGCGGCGGCGCTCGAGCGGCTGGACCATGCCGGGCTCGTGTTCCCGAGTTTCGAAAGCCGGGCCGAAATATCGCGACTGGTCACTGCACGCGAGGCGCGTGGGGCCTGGCCGCGCGATCCGGACGGGTCGCCGCTCTATCCCGGCACCGCGAAAACGTTGCCGCCCACAG
>JAVBUK010000349.1:0-2592 GCA_031555345.1 Xanthobacteraceae bacterium
GTGCGGGCCTTCTACGATCACATCTGCGAGGTGCCGGTCGCCGACGACGTCGTCGATTTCACCCACCAGGTGACCCAGGGCTTCAACCGCGAGATCAAGGAGGCGCTGGCCACCGTCGAGCGGTTCGGCCGGCGCAATCACGCCGCCGAAGGCAAGCCGGTCAAGCTCGGCCAGATGTCCGGCCAGGTGCTGGTCAACGATCGCCGCACCGGCGCCCCGATCGTGGTTCCGGGGGTGGTGTGATGGTGAAGATCAATCCAGCCATCCAGGCCCCAACCAAAGGGGGCCAGCCAGGAACGGCTAGTTTGCCCGACGATCTACATCGGGCGCGTCAACCACGCGATGCGCAGTATGCAACAGCGTCTTCGGATCATCCTCGTCTTGACACGAGAACTGTATCTCCCTCAACACGGCAGACGCTTTCAGAACATACTGGACAGCAGCAATCAGCAGTACAAATGCGGATCGTAAGTCCGGCTGTTGAAGAAGCAGCTTTGCGCGCGCGGCTGGAGGCGCGGTTGCAAAGGCAGCTACGGCTTGCACATCGTCGCGCGCGCGAGCTGTCACCTGATCAAGCAATTCAAGACCTTCATCGAGAAACCAACTCCATTCCGGCTCGAAGCGTTCCTCGCGAAGATCGGCCCGGAGTTCTTCTGCGATGTGTTCGCAGAATGCGATGCTTTTTCTCAGGTTCATCCATGACCCCCCCGGAATCACCGAAAGCGAAAGAGGACGCGGCATCTTCCACAAAGTCAACCGACAATGGGGGACGTGCATGACGGGCATCGCAACGCATCGTCGCTCCGGGAGCAACATGATCATCGGCAACGCAACCCATCAGGCGGCGGTGCTGGGGCTGATGGCGGCTCTCCCCGACACCGAGGTGACGATCGAGATGCTCGATCGCTCGCTGCCGATCGGCCGCAAGCAGATCGCGACCGCCACCGGAAAGCTGATCCAGCGTTCGTATGTGGAGCGCTCGGAAACGGGCGTGTACCGGTTAACGTTAACCGGCCGTCAAGCGCTGGCAACCGGCGTGTCCCTCACCTCCGGGCCGCACCGCGGCCAGCGCAAGCATCCGTTCTACGCCGACAGCCTGCAGCAACGCGCCTGGGCGGCGATGCGGCTCACCAGCCGCTTCACCATCGGGTCGATCGCCCAGCTCGCCGCCCGCGACACCGACAAGCACCCCGAGCAGGCGCTGCAGCGGTTTTTCCATCGCCTCACCCGGGCCGGCTATCTGGTCGAGCTGCCGACCCGGGTGAAAGCGGCGGAGCCGACGTCGAACGGGTTCAAGCAGTGGCGGCTGATCCGCGACACCGGCGCGCATTCGCCGCGCTGGCTCGATCGCCGGCAGGCGTTCAAGGACTGGAATACGCGCGAGGTGTTCCCGTGCGCGTGACCTATCCGCAGCTCGACGCCGAGGCCTTGCGTCTCCTGCAGGTCCGTCTCGAATTCCACGGCGGCAGCCGCGCCGCGCTCGCCCGCGAACTTGGGGTGTCGCGGTCAGCCGTCAGCCAGGCGCTCGACGGGAAGTATCCGGGCGACACCAAAAAACTGCGCGCCAGGATCGTCGAACAACTCGCCGACCAGGTCCGTTGCGACTTTCTCGGCGCCGAGGTCGCGCCGTCGGTCTGCAAGACCTGGCGCATCCGGCCGCTGTCGGCCGCGTCCGGCTCGCGGTCGGACGTCAAGCACTGGCAGGCCTGCCAGACCTGCATCCACAACCCGGCGCGCCGCGCGCCCGAACATTGCGGAGACGCGGCATGAGCGCCCCTGGCCGCCGCGCCGGGCCTTCTCCGGCGCCAGGCGTCGTCGCCGACTTCCCGGTGTCGGCCGAGCTCGCGGTGCAGTTGGCGCAGCTTCAGGAAGCCGAGCGACAGGGTTTCCCGACACGCGCAGCGCGCCGCGCCTTCATGCTGCGCCTTGCCGTCAATCTCGACGAGATCGCGTTGCAGATCTGCCGCGAAGCCGGAGGCCTGGCATGACCACGCTGGCGCTGGTCGCCCGGATCGTCGCCGACCGGTTCGGCCGGTCGGAAGCCGAGCTGCGGCTCGGCGGGAGCGCCCAGACTTTTGAGGTCCAGACTTGGGTCGCCCGCAAGGCCTTCGCCTGGGTGGCCGACCAGGTGTGCGAGGCCGACCGCGCCACCATCGCGCTGTGGCTCGGTCACGGCTTCGACACCATCGCCGGGCTGAGCGCCGAGGCCGAGGCGGACCGCGCCAATCCCGCCTACGCCGAGCTGCTCGACGAAATCGCGCTGGAATGCGTGGCCGAAGCGGCGGTGCGCGACAAGCTCGGCCTGTTGCGACCGGGGCGTGACCCGCGCGACATCGCGTTCGCGCTGATCCACCGGCGCGGCATCACCTCCGACGCCGACCTTCGCTCGCTCGCCGCGGCGTTCCTGGCCTACGACGGCCAGACCTCGCGGGCCACCAGGCCGGTCGAGCCGGTCGGTACGGCCGAGCCGGGCTCGCCCACGCCGTCGGTCGCGCACCCACTGCTGGTCGCCGCGCGGGCGGTCGGCGAAGCGTACCGGCGTTACCAGAGCGCCATGTGGTCGCCCGGCGAGCGGGCCGCGCGCGCGACCCT
>JAVBUK010000063.1:0-4777 GCA_031555345.1 Xanthobacteraceae bacterium
TTCACGGTGGTGCCGTGTCCCTCTTCGCTGTAGATATTGATGTGGCCGTTCGACTGCTTGACGAAGCCGTACACCATGCTCAGCCCGAGACCGGTGCCCTTGCCGGTTTCCTTGGTGGTGAAGAAAGGCTCGAACACCTTGTCGCGGAACTGCGCCGGGATGCCGGTGCCGGTGTCACTGACGGCGATCATCACGTAGGAGCCCGGCTCCACCTCCGGAACGCCTCGGACAAAGTCCTCGTCGATCTCGTAATTGCTGGTCTCCAGCGTCAGCTTGCCTCCGTCGGCCATGGCATCGCGGGCGTTGACCGCGAGATTGAGCAGCGCGGTCGACAGCTGGCTCGGGTCGACGATCGCGTTGCTGACATCGGCGCCGAGCACCGAGCGGACCTCGATCTGCTCGCCCAGGGTCGGCCGCAGCAGGCGGGCGGTCTCCAGCACCATCAGGTTGATGTCGGTGGTCCTCGGTTGCAGGGTCTGGCGGCGGGCGAACGCCAGCAGCTGCTGGGTGAGCGCCGCACCGCGGGTCGCCGCCTCGTCGATCAGCGCCGTGATGGCGGCGAGCCGCGGGCGGTCGGCGACGCCGTCGGCCAGGATCTCGATCGTGCCGGTGATCACCGTGAGGATGTTGTTGAAGTCGTGGGCGACGCCGCCGGTGAGTTGGCCGATCGCATCCATCTTCTGCGACTGGTGCAACCGCCGTTCGGTTTCCTTGAGCTCGGTCACGTCGCGGAACACCAGCACGGCGCCGCTCGGCGTATTGCCATGGCCGTGGATCGGCCGCCCTCCGACCACCAGATGCGCCATCCGCTCGCTGCCACGGACCAGCACCGCGACCTCGCAGTTGTCGACGTGCTCGCCGTCGAGCGTCCGCATGACCGGCCATTCCGCCACCGGCAACGGCGCATCGTCCGGCCCGAACAATTGATAGAACGCAACCCAGTCGGAAAACCCTCCGGGCAGGCGGCCGGCCATCAGGTCCCGGGCGGCGCGATTGGCGTATACGACGCTGGTGGTCTCGTCGACCAACACCACCGCGTCCGCCATGCTGGCCATGATGCTGCCGAAGATGTCGGCGTTGCGCCGGATCTCCGCCGTCTTCGCCGTCAATTCAGTGACATCGCGATAGACGATCACCGCGCCGGCAAAGTCGCCGCCCTTGCCGCGCAGGACGCGGCCGCTGGCCACGACGTGAAAATATCCGGGCCGGCCGGCGCAGTGAACGATGAGCTCGACGTTGTCGAAGTTTTCCCCGCGCATGGCGCGGCGGATCGGTGACGCGTCCGGCGGGAACGGCGTGACGCCGTCAGCCAGAAAGCGATGGTAGACGCGTTGCCACTCCGCCGATCCGATATCGGTGCGCTCACCGAACATCGCCCGGCAGGCGGGATTGGTGAACCGTATATGGCCCCTCGGGTCGAGAACCAGGACGCCATCCGACATGCTGATGACCGTGGTTTCGAGCAATTCGACCGAATGGCGGGCCGCTTCGCTCTTTTCCCCGGCGACGGCCGCCATGCGGGCAATCGCCCGCGCCAGCACGCCGATCTCCTCCCCGGAACCGACCGGAACGGCGGCGACCTCCGGCGCATCGCCACGCGCGAACGCCTCCACGGCTCGGGTCAATTCGACCAGCGGACGCGTCATCGAGCGAGCGATGACGACCGCCAGCACGACCGCACACAGCACCACGGCGGTCCCGGCGGCCAGCGCGCGCGGCAGGATCACGATTTCGCCGGCGTGGTAGGTGACCAACCCGACCGCCCCGGCGGTCATCACCACCAGGCCGACCATCGCGATACTCAGACGCGTCGACAACCCCACACCGCCGCCCAGGCGGGCAGAAAGCCGATCGGAAAACATCGACCCGAACACCCTTGGTACCCCATGCCCGACACAGACGGGATCCAACCCCAGAGCATATGCGGGGAAATCGTCGCAAAGTGCCAGCCGTTTTTGGGCCGGAGGCAACGCCGTCGGGGGCGCGCCATCGTCCGTCGGACCACCGGGCGTTCAATGCATGTGGGGCGTTTTCAGAAACCGGTTGCGGTCGCTCGAGGATATCTTGATCTGCAACGAGCGGCCTTCTCGAAAGACACGCAGCGGCACCTCGACGCCGGCCGAGCCGAGCGACCAGATGCGGCGGTACATGCCCGCCAGGCTGGTGACCTCGTCGTCGGCGACCGCCAACACCAGATCGCCGGTGGCGAGTCCGGCACGACGCGCCGGCGCACCGGCCGCCAGCCCCGCAACCACGACCTTGTCCTGAACCTCGGTCGCATAGAGCCCGAGCCAGGGACGCTCCGGACCGTTCGGACGGCCATGGGCCAGCAGATCGTCGAGGACGGGCTCGAGCAGGTCGGTGGGCACGATCATGTTGAAATAGACGGGCCGGCCTTCACTCGCCTGTTCCACCTGCAGCGAGCCGATCCCGATCAAGTCGCCTGCGGCGTCGATGACGCCGGCACCGCCCCAATTCGGGTGCGACGGCGTGGTGAAGATCGCCTCGTCGAGCAGGTATTCCCAATAGCCGGCGAACTCCTGCTTGGCGACGATATTCGCCGCGATGGCGCGCGATCGGCCGCCCGCCCCGGCCACCACCACCCGGTCACCGATGCGCGACCTGCCCGAACGTCCCAGTTTCAGAGCCGGCAGCTCGGTCCGCTCCAGCACCTGGACCAACCCGAAGCCGGTCTGCTGATCATAGGCAAGTGCATGCCCGGGCAGCGTGCGGCCATCGGCAAGGTGCAGCCAGATCGTTTCTGCCTCGGTAATAAGGTAACCAATCGTCAAAACCAGGCCATTGCGGCGGATAATGACACCGTGCCCCGCCCGCTCAGTGCCCAATGTCTGGGCCGTGAAAGCTCCCTCGGCCACGGTGGTCCGCAGCCCGACCACCGCCGACAAGGCCTGGTCGAGATCGAACGAACAGTCTTCGGGCTTGGGCTGAGCCGACAGGGGCAGTTCCCAATCGTTGGAGATCGGCATTCCGGCCTCTTCTTCTTGTTCATGGGCCATGAAAATCCACCAGCTCCCCGTCGGAGACGGCAAGCAGCACTCCGACGGCCAACGTCATGACAGGAATATGGGGACACCAGCCGTCGACACAAGCACGCCTGCCGACTGCCGAATGCCTTGTCAATGTGTCCGGATTTTGCTGGATTGCCCGGAAGCCGATGGCGGCATGGAGGCGCGCATGACCCCGTTCTTCGTCCAGATCAAATGCCAACTCGGACGATCGTACGAGGTCGCCAATGCGCTCGCCGACACGGAAATCGCCTCCGAAATCTATTCGACCGCCGGCGAGTTCGACCTGATGGTCAAGTTCTACGTCGATCAGGGCACGGACATCGGCCACTTCGTCACCGAGAAGGTGCAGCGCATCCCCGGCATCCAGGACACGCGGACGATCATCACGTTCAAGGCTTTCTGATCGGCGGCCCGCGTGTGGCGCCCGGCGGGGCGGCCTGCAAAATCATAACGGATCAGCCTAATTTCGTCCGGTTTAAAAAATCCCGGGCCCGAGGCCCGGGACCAATGCACCCGGCGGCTTTGTTTCAGTACCTTGCGAAGATCCCGTCCGGGCCGCCGAACCGGTAGTTCAGGCCGGCGCGGATGACATGGAAATTATTCCTGAAGTCGATCGAATGGCCCCCGCCGGTCACGGTCTCGGTTCCTGTATTGATATACAGGTCTTCGAGACGAGCCGACCAGCGCGGAGTCAGCTCGATTTCGATGCCACCGCCCAGCGCCCAGCCGGTGCGGGTGCCTGAAACGCTGTAGGTCGCGGCGGCAGTCGTCAGACTGTTCTCGACATTCACGGCGGCAAAGCCGGCTGTGAGGTAAAGAAGCGCCGGCCCGGTGGTGGTGCCGACACGGCCACGCACGGTGCTGTACCAATTGGTCTCGACCCCGGGCTGATACAGCGCGCCGACCGCCCCCGTATTGCGCCAGTCGGCCTCGGCGTGGCTGAGGCCCAAATAACCGATGTCGCCTTCGACGCCGATGATCCAGTTGGAGAAAAGACCCCAATTGTAGCCGAGCTGTCCGCCGCCGGTGAATCCGGTACCGTTGACATCGACCTCGCCGCCGAACCCGACGTTCCCGGGCGTATGCACCTGGGACAGACCAAGGCCGGCATTGACGCCCGCATAGAAACCCGTCCAGCGCTGCGGCGAAGACAGTGGCGTCAGCAAAAACGGAAGCTCGAGCGGTTCGCCGAACTTGTAACTCAGGCCGCTCTTGATGAGGTGGAACTGGTTCTTGAACGTCGCGACATCGCCGACGCCGGCGCTGGTCCCCGTCGCGAAGCTGTTGCTGCCGACATCGATGAACAGATACTCGCTCTTGGCGGTCCAGCCACGGCTGAGCTTGGTCTCGATGCCGACCCCCGCCGTCCAGCCACCACGGGTGTCCCTGGCCGTGCCGGTGCCGAACTGCTCTTCCAGTCGCACCCAGGCGCCGCCGGCGGTCACATAGAGCAGCGAAGGCCCGGTGATGTAGCCGACGCGTCCCTGCAGCGTGCCGAACCAGGTCGCCTTGGCACGAACCAACGTGGCGGTGTCGTCGAACTCCTGGAAGTTGCGCTTGGTGTTGAGGTAGCCGAAGTCGCCTTCGACGCCGACCAGCCACGCCGGATTGAACTGCCAATTGTAGCCGACCGCCAGACCGCCAGCGATGCCGTCATCGTTGAGGCCGGTCTTGCCGGGCGCCAGCGCCGACGACGCCTGCGAATGCATCAGCGAAGTGGCGTAATAGCCGCCGAGATAGAAGCCGTT
>JAVBUK010000397.1:0-7999 GCA_031555345.1 Xanthobacteraceae bacterium
ATGGCAGTCGATGCAGGTCTTGCCGTCCTGGAGCGACGTCTGGTGCTGTTCCGCCGAGCGCTTCTCTTGGCCGGCAAAGTCCATGTGCAGCAGGTTGTGGCAATTCCGGCATTCGCGGCTGTCGGTCGACTTCATCGTCCGCCAGACGGACTGCGCGAGCGTGAGGCGTTTTGCGTCGAACTTCTCGCGGGTGTCGATGCTGCCGAGGAAGTGGTACAGAAGCTCGTTGCTCGCCTGAACCTTGCGAACCGTCTTGTGGAACCAGTCTTTCGGCACATGGCAATCGCTGCACACCGCGCGCACGCCCGAGCGGTTGGTGTAGTGGGCGGTCATCTGATACTCGCGATAGACGTTCGACTGCATCTCGTGACAGGTGATGCAGAACGACTCCGTGTTGGTGACCTCCATCGCGGTGTTGAAGCCGCCCCAAAACAGGATCCCCGCCACGAAGGCGACGATCACCAGGGAACCGAGCGAGTATTTTGCCGACGGCGACCAGAACCATCGCCAAACCGTCCGCAGCCTGCTCGACTCCTTCGCGCGCGACGCGGGGGTGTCGGCCACGTCCTGAGCGCCTCGCGCAACTCCTTCGTTCTGGCTTTGCATGGTCTGCCCCTGTCGTTGGCCGGCTGGCGGCGGTGTCACTTCACTTCGGCGGCGTTCTTGAACACGTTGGTGACCAGCGGCTTGGCTTCGGCCTGCGGCACATGACACTGCGTGCAGAAGTGGCGGGCGCTGGACACCTTGTCGAGTTGGCGACCATTGCGGTCGGTATAGTGCGCCTCGGACGGCTTTTGCGCGCCGGCCTTGATGTTGGCCGGCCAGTCGTGACAGGTCAGGCACTGGTTGATGTTCTTGGTGACCTGGTAGCCGTCGACGCGGTGCGGGATCAGCGGCGGCTGCTGTCGAAAGTACCGACCGAACATGCCGTCGCTCGGCAGTTGCTGCTTGACCACCTCGGGCGCCGGGTTGAGGTCCTCCATGCCCAGCGTGCCGCGCAGGGTCTGCAGCTGCTGCTGCTGTGCGCCGGCGGGGGAGGGTGCGACAACGCCGGCGACCAGCAGGCCGGCGGCGAGTGCCGCGAAGAACGCCCAGGATCGTTTGCTGTCAGCCATGCTTGCCTCCATCGGCGCGAGCGCCGTCTTTCGCGTGGACTTGGTTGAGCGCATACGCAGGCTCGGGCGTGGCGGGCTCCGCCCGCCGCGATTCGGAATCGACACGGGTGTCGAACCGGTGGGTCAGCGTGAACACTTGTTCGGGACAGACGTCGACGCATCGGGCACAGACGGTGCAGTCGCCGGACAGGACGACCGGTCCCCGCCCGGCCCGGGCCCCGCGCAGGGCCGGCGCGATGACGTGGCTTTCCGGGCAGACCACGAAGCATTCGAGGCAGTCGTCACAGCGCTCCCGCCCGCGCGCCGACACCCGCAGCAGGGTCGCCTTGGCGAGCAGCCCGTAGAACGCTCCGACCGGACACAGGTGACCGCACCAGCCCTGGCGCACGACCAGCAGGTCGAACAGGAAGATCGCCGCCACCACCAGCAGCGCGGCCACGACCCCGGTCTGGAACGTCACCGCGCGCCACACGATGGTGACCGGGTTGACGAATTCCCACGCGATGGTGCCGGTCACCACCGATGCCACCAGCACCATCGCCAGGATCCACAGGCGGGTCGACAGCCGCATCGCGAAGCCCTTGTCGACGCCGGCGCGGCGACGCAGCCAGGCGGCCGAATCGGCGATCGGATTGATCGGGCAGATCCAACTGCAATAGGTGCGTCCGCCGAACGCCAGATAGAGCGCGACCGCGATCAGGCAGCCGACGAACGCGGTCGCCTCCGGCCAGTGGCGGGCGATGAGCCCCTGCAGCAGCACCAGCGGGTCGGTGAGCGGCACCACGTTGGCGGTCAGGCTGGCGGCGATCGTCCCCTGGATGATCCACACGCCGGCCAGCGGGCCGGCCAGGAACAGCGCCAGCACGCCGACCTGGACGATCCGACGCAGGATCAGGAAGCGATGGGTGGCCCACCAGCCGCGGCTGGCCCACGCCTTTCGTCCCGGCGCGCGTTCGATCTTCATGGCGCGGTCCCCGGCAGGCGCTTCGGCATTTCGATCAGGCCGGGCACCAGCGGGCCGCCCTGCCGCTTCTTCTCCTCCCATCCCAGCCGGTAGTGGGCGCCGATCCGCCCCGTGGCGAGCGGCACCGGCAGCACCTTGATGGCCGCCTCGTCGAGCACGCAGGAGCGCTCGCACTTGCCGCAGCCGGTGCAGAACTCGGCGCGCACGGTCGGCTCCATGATGGCGTGCCGGCCGGTGCGGACGTTGTGGTGCTGCTCCAGAACGATCGCCTTGTCGATCAGCGGACAGGCGCGATAGCAGACGTCGCAGCGCAGGCCGAGCAGATTGAGGCAGGTCTCGCGCGACACCACGACGGCGATGCCCATCTTGCTCTTGTCGATGTTGGTGAGTTTGGGATCGAGGGCGCCGCTCGGGCACGCCTTGATGCACGGGAGGTCCTCGCACATCTCGCACGGGATGTCGCGGGCGATGAAATAGGGGGTGCCGTTGGCCGGGCCGCCGCCGAGCTGGGCGAGCTTGAGCGTATCGTACGGGCAGGCGCGCACGCACAACCCGCAACGGTAGCAGGCCGACAGGAATTCGGCTTCCGCCAGCGCTCCCGGCGGTCGCAGTGCGTTCGCCGGCATCGACCGCGACTGTTGGACCAGGGCGACCAGACCGATGCCGCACACCGCGGCACCGACCGCGCTGCGGGCGCCGTCCTGGAATAATTTCCGTCGCGATACGCGGTCCTTGGCGGAAGCGTTGGGTTCGGCCATGTCAGTCCCGATGTCAGTCCCGATCCGGGCGGACGCGCGGCGGCGTCCGCCCCCCCGTCACCATCCGTCTGCGGTCAAGCGCTCTCGACCTTGCAGGCGCATTTCTTGAAGTCGGTCTCCTTCGAGATCGGGCAGGTCGCGTCAAGCGTCAGCTTGTTGACCAGCTGCGCCTCGTCGAAGAACGGGATGAAGACGACGTTCGGCGGCATGGCGTTGCGTCCGCGCGTCTCCACGCGGGTGATCATCTCGCCGCGCCGGGTCTTGATCTTGACCACCTGGCCGCGCCGCAGCTTGCGCGCCTGGGCGTCGTCGGCGTTCATGAACAGTTGCGCGGTCGGGAACGAGCGGTGCAACTCGGGCACCCGCCGTGTCATCGATCCGGAGTGCCAGTGTTCCAGCACGCGGCCGGTGACCAGCCACAGGTCGTATTCCTTGTCGGGCGACTCGGCCGGCGGCTCGTAGGGACAGAAGATGGCGCGCGCCTTTCCGTCCGGCTTGCCGTAGAACTTGACCCCTTCGCCGGCCTTCACATAGGGGTCGTAGCCCTCGCGGAAGCGCCACAGCGTCTCCTTGCCGCCGACCACCGGCCAGCGCAGGCCGCGCGCCTTGTGGTAGAGGTCGAACGGGGCGAGGTCGTGGTGGTGGTCGCGGCCGAACTGGGCGTATTCCTCGAACAGGCCCTTTTGCAGGTAGTAGCCGAAGTGGTTCGATTCGTCGTTTTCGAACCCGGCCTGCAGTTCCGACAGCGGGTACTTGTTCACCACGCCGTTGGCGAACAGCACGTCGTAGAGCGTCTTGCCGCGCAGCTCGGGCTTCTTGGCGATCAGCTCCTCCGGCCAGACCTCTTCGACCTTGAAGTACTTGGAGAACTCAACCACCTGCCACACGTCGGAGCGCGATTCTCCGGGCGGCTTGACCTGTTGGCGCCAGAACTGGCCGCGACGCTCGGCGTTGCCGTAGGCACCCTCCTTTTCGATCCACATCGCGGTCGGCAGCACCAGATCGGCCGACAGCGCGGTGACGGTGGGATAAGGATCGGACACCACCACGAAGGCGTCCGGGTTGCGATAGCCCGGATAGCTCTCCTCGTTCATGTTGGGCGCCGTCTGCATGTTGTTCGTGCACTGCACCCAGTAGGCGTTGAGCTTGCCGTCCTTGAGCATGCGATGCTGCAGCACCGCGTGGTAGCCGATGTTGCCCGGCAGCGTGCCGGCCGGCAGTTGCCAGATCTTTTCGCTGAACTCGCGGTGCTTCGGGTTGTTGACGACCATGTCGGCGGGCAGGCGGTGCGCGAAGGTGCCGACTTCGCGGGCGGTGCCGCAGGCCGACGGCTGGCCGGTGAGCGAGAACGGCCCGTTGCCCGGCTCGGAGATCTTTCCCGTCAACAGATGGATGTTGTAGACGAGGTTGTTCACCCAGGTCCCGCGGGAGTGCTGGTTGAAGCCCATCGTCCAGTAGGACACGATCTTCTTCTTGGGATCGGCGTACAGCGCGGCGAGCCGCTGCAGCGGTTCGGGATCGACCCCGGAGAGGCGGCTGGTGTACTCGAGCGTGTACTTGGCGACCAGCGCCTTGTACTGGTCGAAGCTGATGTCCTTCATCGCGGCGGGATCGAGCGCGCCGTCCTTGCCGGCCTTGTGCGAGGCGTTGACCGCCTTGACCTCGAGCGGATGGTTCGGCCGCAGCCCGTAGCCGATGTCCTCGACCGTGTGGGTGAAGGCGACGTGCTTCCTGACGAACTCCTCGTTCACCGCGTTGTTCTGGATGATGTAGTTGGCGATGTAGTTGAGAATCGCCAGGTCGCTCTGCGGCGCGAACACGAGCTGGTTGTCGGCCAGTTCGAAGCTGCGGTTCTCGTAGGTCGACAGGACGTGGACCTCGCAGCCCGGGTGGGTGAGCCGCCGGTCGGTCAGGCGCGACCACAGGATCGGATGCGCCTCCGCCATGTTGGCGCCCCACAACACGAACGCGTCGGCGTGCTCGAGGTCGTCGTAGCAGCCCATCGGCTCGTCGATGCCGAAGGTGCGCATGAAGCCGGCCACCGCCGACGCCATGCAGTGGCGGGCGTTGGGATCGAGATTGTTGGACCGGAAGCCGGCCTTGAACAGCTTGACGGCGGCATAGCCCTCCCACACCGTCCACTGCCCGGACCCGAACATGCCGACGCCGGACGGGCCGTTCTTCTTGAGCGCGGCCTTCCACTTCTCGGCCATCGTCTCGAACGCCTGCTGCCAGGTCACCGGCTGGAACTCGCCGTGCTTGTCGTACTTGCCGTTGCGCATGCGCATCTGCGGCTTGGTCAGGCGGTCCTCGCCGTAGATGATCTTGGAGAGGAAATAGCCCTTGATGCAGGCGAGACCGCGATTGACCGGGGCGTCGGGGTCGCCCTGGGTCGCCACCACCTGGCCGCCCTTGACGCCGACCAGCACGCCGCAACCGGTGCCGCAGAAGCGGCACACGGCCTTGTCCCACCGGATGTCGTCGCGCGCGGTCTGGGCGAGTGCGGTCACTCCACCTGGCAGCGAAACGCCCGCCGCCGCGGCCGTGGCCGATATGGCCGTCGATTTGATCACCTCACGCCGGGTGTGCTTTCGCATGGCCATCAAGCCTCCTTCGCAGCGTCGCCGGCCTCGATCTGGTCCGGCTCGAAATGATGATAGACGAGCGCCGCCGACACGACGCCCGGCAGCGCATGGATTTGCGTCAGGCCGTCGACGGCGGATGTCTGGGCCGTGTCCTCGACGGTGACGATCAATCGGCCGGCGTCCGCCTGGCCGTGCAATTCGACCCCGGGCAGACCCGCGAGCGCGGCGGCGATGCGGTCGACCTCGGAAGGTTGGGCATGGACAAGAACACCGCAAATGTTCATATCGACAACTCCGGCTGGCCGAGGCGACGGACGCAGTGCGGGAACGTCCGCGCGGTTGCGGTAACTTGTTCGAAGGCGATCCGATTCGAAGACGATACGATCATCGTCACGCCAGCCCTGACACGACGTTTCCGCGAGGACTGTCGTCCCGTTGGAGGTCGCTGGTCCGAATTCTAGAGGCCGACCGCAGGTCAGAGAACAGGGTGCGGTTCCGGCGGCGCCCTGTTGTCTACCTATTTGGGGGTAGTTCGCCGCGGTCGCGCCCGGGGAATAATCCGCGCTCCTGTAGATACTTGCTTCATTATGGTCGTTCGTCCGCACAACCCGGCGAGGGCCGTGGTCGCCAATGCCTACCCCCTTATTCCGGTCGGTTGCGATTGGTATGGCATCGGGCCTGGAGGTAAGCTGTATGACCATGTGACCGGCCATTCGCGAGGGGGCTCGCGGACCCGTCACCCCGCCGGTGTAGGGGCTGCCCCGTACGCCTTCTTGCCGCGGATGGTTGATTGCCCGCTGGGGAGAACCTGACCATGCGCCAACTCCACACCCGCCTTCTCGCCGTTTCCGCGATGCTGGCCTGTCTCGGCATCGCGACGGGAGCCGGCCTCTCGCCCGTCGATTCCGCGTCCGCTCAAGCCACCCGCCCGTCGGCGGCTCCGGCGGCCAAGAGCGGCACCGAAACCCCGCCGAAGATCACCGACGACACCGATGATCCTGCGGTGTGGGGCAAAGTGTTTCCGCTCGAATACGAGCTGTACAGCAAGTCGACCGACATGACGCGGACCAAGTACGGCGGCAGCGAGGCCGAGCCGCGCACGCCGACCCAGGCCGATCCGCGCAGCGTGATCGCCAAGTCGAAGGTCGAGGAGGACGCCGGCCTCAAGGCGATGTGGCAGGGCTATGCGTTCGCCGCCGACTTCCGCGAGGAACGCGGCCACGCCTACATGCTGCAGGACCAGACCTACTCCGGCCGTCAGCGGGTGGTGAAGCAGCCCGGGGCGTGCATGAATTGCCACGCCTCGAACTACGTGGCGATGAAGAAGCTCGGCAACGGCGACATCGCCAAGGGCTTCGAAAAGCTCAACCAGATGCCATACTCGGATGCAGTCAAGATGGTGTCGCATCCGGTATCGTGCATCGACTGCCACGATTCGCAGACCATGGCGGTGCGCATCACCCGGCCGTCGCTGATCGACGGCCTCAAGGCGCTGAAGGCGTCGCAGGGCGTCAAGGACTACGACGTCAACAAGCAGGCGTCGCCGCAGGAGATGCGCACGTATGTGTGCGCCCAGTGTCACTCCGAATACTATTTCAAGGGCGCCGACCGTCGGCTGGTGTTCCCGTGGGCCAAGGGTCTGAAGGTCGAGGACATGCAGGCCTATTACGACGACATCGGCTTCCGTGACTGGACCCACAAGGATACCGGCGCGCCGGCGCTCAAGGCGCAGCATCCGGAATTCGAGATGTGGAGCCAGGGCATCCACGCGCGCTCCGGCGTGACCTGCTCGGACTGCCACATGCCGAAGATCAGCTACAAGGGCGCGACGGTGAGCGACCATTGGGTGCGTAGCCCATTGCTCAACATCGACAGTGCCTGCATGGGCTGCCACAGCAAGCACGACGCCAAGATCACCGCCAAGGAGCTGAAGGATCGGGTCGAGGAGATCCAGGATCGGCACTGGAAGCTGCGCCAGGAAGCGATGACGGCCTTGATGGGCCTGATCGGTGATCTCAAGACCGCCAAGGCAGCGGGCAAGTCTGACGCCGACCTGAAGACGGCGCAGTACCTGCAACGCCGGGCCCAGTTCTATCTCGACTTCGTCGAAGCCGAGAACTCGACCGGGTTCCATGCGCCGCAGGAGGCCGCCCGCGTTCTCGCCGAGTCCCTCGACCTGGCGCGCCAGGGCCAGATCGCCCTGCGTGATGCCAGCTTCAAGCCGACCGTGAAGGTCGTGGACATTCCGCCGGCGCCGGCCCTGCCGCCGCTGGTGCCCGCTTCGGCTCCCGCGAAGTAGTCCGCGGCATGAGCTGTCCCTCCCCCGTCCGCGGGGGAGGGGCAAGGCCGTCGTCCTCCGCCATCCGTCCGGTCACGTGGTGATCGGCGGATGGCGTTTTTGTTGGAACGCCGCCGGGTTGCGCGTGGGGGTGACAAAATCCGGCAGCCGGCCGGATCGGCTGGGTTTGCACCGTTGGGTTCGGCTACGACTCCGTCTGGCCGACCATGTTCTGCCGATGACCACGGTGGAAGCCTGTGTTTTGCCGTGAAAACCCGCGGCGGCTGTTTCCAACCCCG
>JAVBUK010000087.1:0-6964 GCA_031555345.1 Xanthobacteraceae bacterium
CGAACGGATTGCCCCGGCTGGCCGCGCCCAGGATCGTCCCGCCCAGGTGCCCGATGCCGCGGATCGAGTGGGGCGTCAGCGGGAGGATCTCGTCGTCGCCCAACAGCCCGGCGTAACCATGTTTGATGCCGAGCACGTCCCAGCCACGAACACTGGCGGAAAGAACAGCGGCGCGAATGACGGCGTTCAGACCCGGGGCGTCTCCGCCGCCGGTGGAAAGAGCTATGCGCATCGGGTACTTCCCTCGTCGACTCAACGAACCAGGATAACCGAAAACGGCTGGGTTCGCCTGAGAGTTCCGGTACGCCCGGTCGGCATGTTGCGCCCTAGGATTGTCGAGCCGGCAGGCAACGTCAACCAGCCACGCCGGGCTGGTTTTTCCAGCGTCCCGGTTCCGACGTTCGGTTCCGTTTGCAGCCCGCCGGGCCCGAAGGTCGGAACCAAAACACTGTCAACTATATGATATAGTTGTTTTCTGCGCCATTGCGGCGAACCGCGCGGCACCAGCGTGGCAGGAACGTCCGATCCTCCACGGTACGCTTCACAAGACTGTGCGGCTTGCTCAGATTTGAATGACAAATCGTGCCGCAAGTATTTGGTTTTTATAACTTTCTGCGCCATTGCCCGTTTTCTATCACGAACATGGTATTTGTGGAGGGTGTCATGAGTATCTATACGTATCCGGGTGGGCATTCACTGGTCGGGAATGTCCGCATGCCGAGGCTTGATCGACATGAAGCACCCAGAAACTCCCCCGATGTTCACGCGGCTCATGTTCCACTTCGCGATGGGCGTGGCGCTTGGCCTGTGTTTGACGATCGTCCTCCTGACCTCCAACGGCGGCTTGATCACCGATATGATCCGGTCTTCCACCGAGACATTCGTGGAATTCACCATCGCGGTGGCGGTGGGGATCGGTGCCGGTGCGACGCTCACCGGACTGGCATTCGAAAGCGAGTCGGAAGAAACCGGCGACACCTACTGAGGCCGGCGGTTCGTTGGGCCGACAGAAACCTCTCACCAGTTCGACGCCTGGATCGGCCGGATGTCGCGTCGTCGGGCGTCGCATGACGCTGCGACCAGAGCGGGCAGCCGATTCGCGGGCGCCGGATCACGTTGCGCCAGATCATGCGGCGACCGGCCGCGGCGATTCTGCTCGGCGCATCCCAAGGCGTGGTTTGTTTGTCGGATTCCTCACGTCACATTAACGCCTTGTTTGGGAAATTTCGTCCGGCCCTTCAGCGCACCGGCGAGTCCGCTCCCATAGCGCAGGCTTGCTGGGTGCAGGCCCCTGAAGAGGGCCGTCAGCAGAAAACAGGGTTGAGCTCATGCGACGATTCATGTTTGTCGCGGCAGGTGCCGCATTGTCTTTTTTCACGCCGGCGTGTTCCGCCGACGCCCGCGACCGGTCGGTCGGGGCTGGCGCGGTCCCGGTGTTCGACAATTCCGGGCGTTGGCCAAGCACATACGCCACCGACTCGGGCGCCCGGCCGGTCCTGTCGGCGGGCCGGCAGACCAATCAGCATCTGCACAATCTGGTGAGTGCGGCGGCGGCGGCGGCGGGCGTTCCCGCCCATTTCGCCCACGCAATGGTCAAGGCCGAAAGCAACTATCGTCCGCATGTGGTCAGTTCCCAGAAGGCGGTCGGGATGGGCCAGATCAAGTGCCAGACGGCGCGGGGATTGGGTTTTCGCGGCCCGTGCTCGGCGCTGCTCGATCCGGAACACAATCTGCGATACTCGATGATGTATCTGCGCCAGGCGCTGGATCGCGGCGGCGAAGGCTGTGCCGGACTGTCGCTCTACGAGCGCGGCATCGCGGCCCGACCGACCTGCACGGCCTACGGACGCCGCGTGGCGGCGCTGGCGGCATCGAAGTCCTGATTGTGGAATCCGGCGGGTCGGTTGCCCGGATCGGCCGGATTTCGATGCGCGCGCGCGGCGCCCGGGAAGCAGCTGTCTGCGGATCGCCGCCGTGCTCCCGTCATGAAGGCCTGGGCGGATCGCCCGCCCGGGTCACGTCCGCGGACGCCGTGCCGATTACGGCGCGGCCGCGGGTACCGTCGCCTCGAACTCGCGGGCGACGAACGCGGCCGCCCTGCCGGCGCAGGTGGCGGATGTCGAAGTCGTCTGGCGGGACGAAGGAGCGCTGGCGGTGGCCGTCGCCGCATGGGCGCAGACGCCAAAAAATCCCACCTGAAGAGGCGCAGCGCGCTCTGGTCGAGACCTTCCGCGCCAGAGCCGCGACAGGGCTGGCATCGCACCCCAACGCCGCCGAAATCGCCGAGGCGGTCGCGCGGCTTCTTCAGGGTCCGGGGCGAACCTTGTCGCTGAAACTCATGCCCAAGGACAATCTCCTGGCGGCGCAAGCGGCAGCGGCGCTGCTCGGCAATCCAGCCGCGCTCTTGGATGGGTTCGATATCGAGGCCAAGGTGTTGGCGCCGTAAGCCGACCCCCGTGTCGGTTCAGGCGACGCGCAACCGCGGCACGGGACCAGCTGCAGGCAGCGTTCCTCGCGGTCGAGTCGTGCATCCGACATGCCTGACGGATTGCCGCGATCGCACGGAAGCGGGCCGCCCAAACGATCGGCGTCGAGGGATGCGGCAGACATCCGGCGGCGGAGATGGTAGCCTGTGCAGCGCCGGTTTTCGGAGGTGAGGGATGGCCTTGCGCACGCGGTTGACCGAGCGGCTCGGGATCGGGCACCCGATCATATCCGCGCCGATGGCCCTGACGGCGGGCGGCAGGTTGGCGGCGGCTGTTTCAGCCGCCGGCGGGTTCGGTCTGATCGGCGGCGGCTACGGCGACGTGGGCTGGCTGGAGCGCGAGTTCGCTGAAGCGGGAACCGCCCGGGTCGGATGCGGCTTCATCACCTGGGCGCTGGTCAAGCATCCGCCCGCGCTCGACGCGGCGCTGGCCCACGCGCCGGCGGCAGTGATGCTGTCGTTCGGGCCGCCGGTGCCGTTCGCGCCGCGCATCAAGGCGGCGGGTGTCGTGCTGATCTGCCAGGTCCAGACCCTGGAGCATGTCCGTGAAGCGGTGGCGGCGGAGGCCGACATCATCGTGGCGCAGGGTGCGGAAGCGGGGGGGCACGGCATGGAGCGCGCGACCTTCACGCTGGTGCCGGAGGTTGCCGACTATCTCGCCGCGCACGCGCCGGAAACCCTGCTGGTCGCCGCCGGCGGCATCGCCGATGGGCGCGGTCTCGCTGCCGCCCTGATGCTGGGGGCCGACGGCGCTCTGGTCGGTTCGCGTTTCGTGGCGAGCACGGAGGCGCTGGTCGATCCGGTCCTGCAGGCGGTCGCGGTCGCGGCCGACGGCGACGCCACCGGCCGCACGGACCATGCCGGCGGCAGCCAATGGCCTGCGCCGTTCACGCGGCGGGCGCTGAAGGCCGGCGGTCCCCGGCACGACGAGCCCGGCGCGGCGGATCAGGTCGGCGAGGCGGCCGGGCTGATCCACGACGTGCGGCCGGTTGGCGATCTGCTCAGCGAGATGGTGCGCGAGGCCGAACGGCTGCTCGGCGACAAGGTTTCGGGGGTGGTCAGAACGGCGTGAACGCGGTGCGTCCCGAGCGTGGTCGCGCGGCCTGTCGGCGGGCGTGAACGGATCGCGGATGTGCCGTCATGGTTCGGCCAAGGCGGACAGCCGGAAGATTCCCGTGTCTTCGAAGACGACAATTTCGGCGATCGGCCGCCGCCTGCTTGCACAGGTCCATATGTCGTATATAGTCGACAAATGGACAAGGAAGCATCTTTGTTGGCTTTCGCGGCGCTGTCGCAGGGTACTCGTCTGGACGTGTTCCGCCTTCTGGTAACCGAGGAGCCGAATGGGCTGCCGGCCGGCGAAATCGCCCGCCAACTGGCCGTTCCCCACAATACGATGTCGACCCACCTCGCCGTTCTCACGCGGGCCGGGCTGATCCGTTCGGAGCGCCAAAGCAGGTCGATCATCTATCGCGCCAACATCGGCAGCGTGCGCGAACTGGCGACCTTCCTGATGAAGGATTGTTGTCGCGGCCGACCCGAGGTGTGTGTCCCCCTGATCGCGGATCTGACGCCGTGCTGCGAGCAGGCCGATACGACAGTTTCCACCGATGGAGAGAAATGTGTCTGAAGCGATCAAGCAGGCGGTCCGCGAACGTTACAGCGAGGCCGCTCAAACGGCTTGCTGCTGCGGCTCGGCGAAAAAGAGCGCGATTTCCGCCAACCTGTATCAGGCCGGCGAGACCGAGGGACTTCCGGATGCGGCGGTGCTCGCCTCGCTCGGGTGCGGCAACCCGACGGCGCTTGCCGAGTTGAAGCCTGGCGAGACCGTCCTCGACCTCGGCTCCGGTGGCGGCATCGACGTGTTGTTGTCGGCGCGCCGGGTGGGCCCCACCGGCAAGGCTTACGGCCTCGACATGACCGACGACATGCTGGCGCTCGCCCGCGACAACCAGAACAAGGCCGGGGCGAACAACGTCGAATTTCTCAAGGGCGAGATCGAGGCCATCCCGCTGCCCGACAATTCGGTGGACGTGATCATCTCCAATTGCGTGATCAACCTGTCGGCCGACAAGGACAGGGTGTTGCGGGAATCCTTTCGGGTTCTCAAGCCGGGTGGCCGCTTCGCGGTTTCCGACGTGGTGACACGCGACGAGGTTCCCGCGGAGCTGCGCGGCGACATGCTCGCATGGGTCGGCTGCATCGCCGGCGCGCTCGAAGAAAACGACTACAAGGCCAAGCTCGCAGCTGCGGGTTTCGAGGCGATCGGCGTCGAGCCGACCCGGGTCTACCGGATCGACGATGCCCGCGACTTCCTCATGAACAAGGGGATCGACGTCGATCGCATCGCCGACCAGGTCGACGGCAAGTTCATGAGCGCGTTCATCCGCGCTCGCAAGCCCGGCAAGGCTCCCGCCTCCTGCTGCCGTGGCGGATAAGACGGAAACATCACCCCCGGTTCTCAACGTTCTGTTCCTCTGCGGCACAAGCTTTCGATGCGATGGGCCGCTTTGGAACGTAGTCGAACTCGACCAGCGCTTGGCTGGGTTCGGATGCCCGCCACATGGCGGCGACGGAGGTGATCTCATGAAACTCACGCGACGCGCATTCATCCAGGTGTCGGCGGCATCCGGCGGCCTCGCCCTAGCCGGAGCGCCGCTCGCTGCCGCACCGGCCATGAATGCAATGACAGTGCGTAAGGCGAAGGCGGCGGCGGCGGCCAAGGGCGAATGGGTCTCCACCGCCTGCCAGGGTTGTACCCAATGGTGTGCGCTGCAGATCTTCGTGCAGGACGGCCGCGCCGTGCGCGTGCGTGGCAATCCGCAGAGCAAGACCAATCATGGCTACTGCTGTCCGCGCGGTCACTTGATACCGCAACAAACCTACGATCCCGACCGCATCAAGGTGCCGATGAAGCGTACCAACCCGCAGAAGGGCCGCGGCGTCGATCCGAAATTCGTGCCGGTCACATGGGACGAGGCGCTCGACTTCGTCGCGGACAAAATGATCGAGCTGCGCAAGAACAATGAAGCCCACAAGCTCGTGTATATTCGCGGCCGCTATTCGGCGACATCCACCGAACTGCTGTACGGTACACTGCCGCGCATCTACGGCACCACCAACTATTTTTCGCACAGCGCTTTATGCGCCGAGGCCGAAAAAATGGGGCCTGGCCTGACCCAGGGCTTTTTCGGCTATCGCGACTACGACCTTGCCAACACACAATGCCTGGTCGTGTGGGGAACCGATCCGCTCGCCTCCAACCGCATGGTGCCGAACACCCTCCATCGCTTCGGCGAGATCCTGGCGCGTGGCACGGTCATTGCCGTCGATCCGCGGCTGTCGAACGCCGCCGCCAAGGCGCAGGAGTGGCTGCCGGTCAAGCCAGGCACCGACGGAGCTCTCGCGGGTGCCATCGCCCACGTCATCTTGACCCAAGGGCTGTGGAACAAGGAGTTCGTCGGCGATTTCAAGGACGGCAAGAATCTGTTCGTCGCCGGCAAGACCGTGTCGGAGGATGCGTTTGGCGAAAAGGAGACGCACGGTCTGGTCAGATGGTGGAACCTGGAGCTCAAGGACCGCACGCCGGCCTGGGCCGAGAAGGAGACGCTGATCCCGGCCACACAGACGGTGCGTGTCGCCCGCATCATGGCCAAGGCCGCGCCCAAGGTCGCGGTGTGGATGGGCCCGGGCGCCGCGATGATGCCGCGTGGCACCTATGCGGCGATGGCGGTGCATGCACTCAACGGTCTGCTCGGGTCGATCGATGTCGAGGGCGGCACGCTGCAGAGCTCCAGCGTGCCGATCGGCAAGTTCCCGAGCATGGATGCCTATCTGGACGACATCGCCAAAGGTTCCGGCAAGCACAAGAAGATCGACGGCCGCGGCGACAAGAACATGCCGGCGATGATGAACGCACGGCCGGGCAGCGGCGTCGTCACCAACAACGTCGCCAACGCCATGCTGAAGGACCCGGATGCCGTGAAGGTGCTGATCTCATCCTGGAGCAACTTCAGCTTCTCGGCCACCAACCCGCAGCGCTGGGACAAGGCACTCGCTGCGGTGCCGTTCTTCGTCCACATGGTGACCAACGCATCGGAGATGACGCAGTTCGCCGACATCGTGCTGCCCGCGACGATGAATGCGAGCGAAGGCATGTCGGTCATCACCAACATGGGCAACCTGCACGGCTATGCCTCGATCCAGCAACCGGTCGGCAGGCGGCTCTGGGACGTCAAGCAGGAAGAGACCGAGGTCGTGTGGCTCCTTGCCGCCAAGCTGCGTGACAAGGGTTTCCCCAACCTGTTCGACTACTACTCCAAGGAGTTCAAGGATCCGGAAACGGGAGCGACGCCGACCGACGAGAAAGGATTCGCGGAGATCGCCGCCAAGATTTCCAGCGCACCGTTCTGGAATGCGCAGAAGCCGCTGCCCGGCAACAAGATCGATGGCTGGGCCGACTTCCGCACGCAGGGCATC
>JAVBUK010000525.1:0-2950 GCA_031555345.1 Xanthobacteraceae bacterium
GCCAGCGCGATCCGGGCGTTGTCCCACTGGACCTTCAGGTTGGCCAGACGCTCGGCTTTCTGCGATCCGGTACCGGTGTTCGACAGATTGTTGGCGTCGCGATAGGCCTGCAGGGCCCGCTCCGCCTCGGCGACCTGCGGCTTCAGTTCGGCCAGACGCTCCTGCAGCCACCGGCTGACGGTCCTGGTCGACTTCAGTTTCTGCTGGACCGAGACGTCGATGTAGCTCTCGGCGATCGCATTGGCGATATCGGCCGCCTTGACCGCGTTCTGCGACTCGAACGTCACCGTGATGACGTTGGCGACGTCTTCGCGATTGACCGTCAGGCGCTTGAGGACGCTCTCGACAGCGGCGCGCTCGGCGGCGGCGCCGTCGCCGCGGGCGAATTCGCTGTCCTGCGTCAGTTTCATCGCCTTGACGACGGGCACGATCACGCTGTCGGACGACATGACGTAGATCTGGCCGCCGATTTCCGTGTCCTCGAGCGTCGGCTGGTCGATGATCTTGCTGTTCTGCAGGTACCGATTCATGCTCCGGTCGATCAGGATCCGCGCCGTGCTCTTGTACGGCGCCTTGACGACCACCAGCAGACCGACACCAATCGCCAGCCCGACCGTCAATCCGATCGCCGGCAACCGCCATCCCCGCCGCAACACGTCGACGATGTCGCCGATTCCGATCGACGGCCGTCCACCGGTCGCGGCGTAGTCCGGCTCGTGGAGAACAACGTTGCTTCTGGCGTCCATGGCCTTGATGCCCAATCGCACGACTTCAGATCGACGACACCGGCCGCTCAATGCACGAGTCCGATGCCCGACAATTCCGGCAGGCGATGCGCGTGCGGCAGCGGGCCGGGCTGGCGCGCCGTCCGGCCGCATCGCAACAGGTCCTGCACGATCAGCCGGCTGGCGCGGCCGTCGCCGAACGGATTCTTCCCGCTCGCCATCGCCGCGTAGGTGGCCGGCGAATCGAGCAGTTGCTCGACCGCGGCGACGATCGGCTCCGGTTCGGTGGTGACCAGACGGGCGACACCGGCTTCGACCGCTTCCATCCGTTCGCTGGTGTCGCGCATCACCAGCACCGGCTTGCGCAACGCCGGCGCCTCCTCCTGGATTCCACCGGAGTCGGTGAGAATGAGATAGGAGCGCTTCATCAGGTACACGAACTCGGGATAGTTCAGCGGCTCGATCAGACGAATGTTGGATTCGTCGGCCAGGTGTTCGAACACCGGGCCACGCACGTTCGGATTGAGGTGCACCGGATATACGATCTGGGTGTCCTGGCGGCGGGCGATCGACTTGAGGGCGACGCAGATCTGCCTGAATCCGTCGCCGAAACTCTCTCGACGATGGCCGGTGACGAGAATGATTCGCTTGGCAGGATCGACCCACGAGAATTTGGCGTCGAGACCGCGCTTCAGCGGTCCCGGTGCGGAGATGTCTTCGACCATGCGCAACAGCCCGTCGATGACGGTGTTGCCGGACACCAGGATGGACTCCCCCGGGAATCCCTCGGCGAGGAGCGCCGATCGGGCCCGCTGCGTCGGCGCATAATGGCGCGTCGTGACCACGGCGGTGAGACGCCGGTTCGCCTCCTCCGGCCACGGACTGAACAGGTCGCCGGTGCGCAGCCCCGCCTCCACATGACCGACCTTGACCGACCGGAAGAACGCCGTCAGCGCCGCGGCGGTGCTGGTCGCGGTGTCGCCCTGCACCAGGACATAGTCCGGCCGGAACTCGGCCAGGATCGGATCCAAGCCGCCCATCACCCCGGTGAACACTTCGGCGAGCGACTGGTTCGGGCGCATGATGTTCAGGTCGTAGTCGGCGTTCAGCGAAAACGCCGACATCACGTCGTCCAGCATCTGGCGATGCTGACCGGTCACGCAGACGCGCGACTGCACCTGCTCGGCTTCCGCCAGCGCAAGCACGACGGGGGCCATCTTGATCGCCTCGGGGCGTGTGCCGAACACGGACAGGACTCGCATGACCACCACGACAAGCTGAATGAACGATTTCGAACGTCGGCCGAAGTATAATCAAATGGTTTCGGGCAAGATATATAGCTTTCGCGACGAGCGTTTGTTAAAGTTAATTGTTATGTTCAATATTCGCGTCGATAACCTTTATTTCCCGATCGCGGACGGCATCGTGTTACGGCTTTCGGGACCGCGACATCGAAACCATCGGCCCTGTGACCAAGCGTCTCGGCGCCGGCGACCGACAGCACGATCGCGCGTGCACCTGGCGGCGCGCGGCGCCGGCGACCGGCCGCCGCGCAAGAGCGCGCGCGTCGCCTCGCCTTTAACCACGTCCGCGCGGACGCATTGAAGCGTTGCGCCGGGCTCGCTAACGTCGCAGCGCCCCGACGGCGTCGGGGCAACGACCGATGATGAAACGTCCGTCGCTCCCGGCCGCGCGATTCGTCGCTTCCTGGTCGCGCGGCAGCACCTGTTCGACTTTGTCGCCACGACACCCTGCCATCCGGCCCGCAAAGGGCGATGCTTCGGACCAATCGCAATGCGCCCTTGCGCGGAGAGACCATGAGCGCGAACACGGGCGGCCGCCGCTCGGTCTGGTGCCCGATCCGAATCTCCGCCGTTCTGGTCGTTGTCGCCGTGGCGGTGATCGCGTTCGCCCGAGAGCCGCTGTTGCGGGCGGTCGGGTGGGCGCTGTTTTTCGACGAGCCGGTCGCGCGCGCCGACGTCATCGTGGTGCCGAGCGGGTCCGGCGAAGCCGGAGTCCTCGAGGCGGCCGACCTGGTGCAGAGCGGCGTCGCCGGACGGGTCGCGGTTTTCACCGACCCGCCGCGGCGGGTTGACCGCGAGTTCATCCGTCGGGGCGTGGTGGTCCGCACCATCATCAACAACATGACCTTCGACGGGGCCACGAAGGACCCGATGCAGCAGGCCGTCCGAGATGCCCTCATCGGGTTCATGGCCGCCACCGCC
>JAVBUK010000252.1:0-3623 GCA_031555345.1 Xanthobacteraceae bacterium
GGAGCGGCTGATCACCTCCGGCGGCGCCGCCAGCCAGGACGAGCCAACGCGCCATCGCGCCTACCTCAAGCGGATCGGCCAGATCGGCCGCCGTGTGGCCGAACTGCACCTCGCGCTGGCGAGCCGGCCCGATGTCGCCGCCTTCGCGCCGGAGCCGGTATCGGTCGACGACGTCGCCGAGTGGACCGGCCGGCTGGCGGACAGCCTGGCGCGGCGGCTCGACCACCTCGCGACCCGCTACCAGACGCTCGACGCCAAGGCCCACCCCTGGTGCGAGGCGCTGCTGTCCCATCGGGCGCGAACGCTGGACCTGGTGCGCGGCCTGCTGCCCGGCGAGATCGACGTCGACAAGATCAGGCACCACGGCGACCTGCATCTCGGCCAGATCCTGATCGTCGAGGACGACGCCTGGATCATCGACTTCGAGGGCGATGGGGTCGGCGTGCGCGGCCGCAAAGCGCCGGCGGCCCGCGACATCGCCGGGCTGATCCGCTCGCTCGACTATGCGGCGACCAACGCGCTGTCGCGTGCGGTGCTCAACTCGCCGGAGGAGGCGGCCCGATTGATGCTGGCATTGGACAGGTGGCGGCTGCAGGCGGCGGCCGGCATGGTGACGAGCGCCCGCGACACGAGTGCGGCCGGCCGGCTGTGGCCGCGCGAGCCGGGGGTGGCCGAGCGGCTGTTGCGCTTTTTTGTCATCGAGAAAGCGGTGTATGAAATCGGCTATGAGCTCGCCAACCGGCCCGATTGGGTCCATGTCCCTCTGGCCGGCCTGTGCCGAGCGCTGTTCCCCTCCGGAGGTCACGCGACATGACCGAACTTTCCGCCGAAGCGCGCGCGATCGTGGAGGGGTCTCATGCCGACCCGTTCCGCTATCTCGGGCCTCACATGGTCGACGGGCGGCCGCTGGTGCGGGCCTATCTGCCGGGCGCCGAGCAGGTGTCGGTGGTCGACGAGGCCGGCGGCGAAACGGTGCTCGCGCGCATCGATGCCGCCGGGCTGTTCGAGGGGCCGCTCACCGCGGTCGACCGGCCGTACCGGCTCGAGGCGCGGTGGAACGGCGAAAGCGTCGAGCTCGAGGATGCCTACCGGTTCCCGCCGGTGTTGTCCGACTTCGACCTCTATCTGTTCGGCGAAGGCACGCATCTGGACGCCTACGAGAAGTTCGGCGCCCACCCGATGGTCGTGGACGGCGTCGCCGGGGTGTCGTTCGTGGTGCTGGCGCCCAACGCCCGGCGGGTCAGCGTGGTCGGGGACTTCAACTATTGGGACGGCCGGCGCCACGCCATGCGGGTGCGCGGCAACGGCTTCTGGGAAATCTTCGTGCCGGGCGCCGTCGCCGGCCAGAAGTACAAGTTCGAGCTCACACCGCGCGACGGCGGGCTGTTGATCAAGTCCGATCCGTTCGCGTTCGGGGCCGAGATTCGCCCGGCCACCGCCTCGGTGATCGTCGACCTGTCGCGGATCGAGCGGCCGACGCCGGTGTCGGCGGGCGTCAACCGGCTGGATGCGCCGATTTCCATCTACGAAATCCATCTCGGCTCCTGGCGACGCAAGGCCGAGGAGAATCATCGCTGGCTGACCTACCGTGAGCTGGCCGAGACGCTGCCGGCCTATGTGGCCGATCTCGGATTCACCCATGTCGAAATCCTGCCGGTGACGGAGCATCCGTTCGACGGCTCGTGGGGCTATCAACCGACCGGGCTTTACGCCCCGACCAGCCGGTTCGGGCCGCCCGAGGACTTCGCGGCGCTGATCGACGCCTTCCATCGGGCGGGCATCGGGGTGCTGTTGGACTGGGTTCCCGGGCATTTCCCCGACGATCCGCACGCCCTCGGCCGGTTCGACGGCACCGCGCTGTACGAAAACGCCAACCCGGTGCAGGGCCGCCACCTCGACTGGAACACGTTGATCTACAATTTCGGCCGTCGCGAGGTCTCGAACTTCCTGATCGCCAACGCCCTGTTCTGGCTCGACCGCTACGGCGTCGACGGGCTGCGCGTCGACGCCGTCGCCTCCATGCTGTATCTCGACTACAGCCGCCCGGCCGGCGGCTGGATCCCGAACAAGTACGGCGGGCGTGAGAATCTCGAGGCGATCGCGTTCCTGCGCCGGTTCAACACCGAGGTGTTCGGCCACTTTCCGCACGCGACCACGCTGGCGGAGGAGTCGACCGCCTGGCCGATGGTGTCGCGTCCCGCCGACGTCGGCGGTCTCGGCTTCGGCTACAAGTGGAACATGGGGTGGATGAACGACACCCTCGACTACATCGCCCGTGACCCGATCCACCGCAAGCACCATCACGGCGACATCGTGTTCGGCCTGCACTACGCGTTCTTCGAGAATTTCGTGCTGCCGCTGTCGCACGACGAGGTGGTGCACGGCAAGGGATCGATTCTCGGCCGCATGCCGGGCGACCGCTGGCAGAAGTTCGCCAACCTGCGCGTCTACTACACCTTCATGTTCGGCCATCCGGGCAAGAAGCTGCTGTTCATGGGCAGCGAGATCGCGCAGGAGGACGAGTGGAACCACGACCGCAGCCTGGACTGGCACCTGCTCGACCGGCCCGAGCACCGCGCCGTGCAGGATCTGGTGCGCGATCTCAACCGCCTCTATCGCCGGATCCCGGCGCTGCACCAGCTCGATTGCGAGTCGGCCGGGTTCGAGTGGCTGGTGATCGACGATAGCGCGCAGAGCGTGTTCGCCTGGCTGCGTCGCGGCCGCGAGCCGGGTGCGTACTGCGTCGTGGTGCTTAACTTCACGCCCGAGGTGCGGCGCGACTACCGCATCAGGGTCCCGGCGGCCGGAACGTGGCGCGAGGTCTTCAACAGCGACGCCGAGCGCTACGGCGGCGGCAATGTCGGCAATGCCGGCCGCGTCGAGGCGATCGATACCGGCGGCGGCGGCGAGCTCAGCCTCACCTTGCCGCCGCTCGCCGGCATCTATCTCGTGCCGGAGCAGCGCTGAATGAGGGTGCAGGAAGGCTCGCCGTTCCGCCTCGGCGCGACCTGGGACGGACGGGGCACCAACTTCGCGCTGTTCTCGGCCAATGCCGAGAAGGTGGAGCTGTGTCTGTTCGACCGGCTGGGCCGGCGCGAGCTCGAGCGCATCCCGCTGCCCGAGCGCACCGACGACGTCTGGCACGGCTTCCTGCCCGACATCTCGCCGGGCCAGGCCTACGGCTACCGCGTCTACGGCCCCTACGCGCCCGAGCGCGGCCACCGTTTCAACCATCACAAGCTGCTGCTGGACCCCTATGCCAAGCGGCTGGTCGGCCAGTTCGCCTGGGGCGACGCGCATTTCGGCTATCGGACCCGCTCCTCGCGCGCCGACCTGTCGTTCGACCGGCGCGACAACGCCCGCGGCGTCCTCAAGGCCGTCGTCGTCGACGACGCCTTCACCTGGAGCGACGACCGCCGTCCGGTGATCCCCTGGCACGACACGGTGATCTACGAGGCGCACGTCAAGGGGCTGACCGCCACGCGGCCGGACGTGCCGCCGGCGTGGCGCGGCACCTTCCGCGGGCTGGCCGCGCCGGCGATGATCGAGCATCTGCGCAGGCTTGGCGTCACCTCGATCGAGCTGCTGCCGATCCACGCTTTTCTCGACGACCGCGTGCTGGT